>JAOUDB010000221.1 GCA_029859485.1 Desulfuromonadales bacterium
AAAGTGAGCCAGAACGGGCAAGTAAAGGAAGGGTTGTACCTAAAGGGGTGCCGGGCTCCAAAACTTATATGCCGCGCAGTTTCAAATTGGATGAAGACGATAACCTTTATCTGCTGGATATCTTTACTGAGAGAGTGTTGATCCTTGATGCCGCCGAGAAGTATGTTCGGCATCTGCCTTTTCCTGAAGGCTCCGGTTCCTTCTCCGACCTAGCGATAAGTGATCAGGGCAGCATCTATCTTTTGGATGGTGCTTCAGGGTCAATCTTCGTGGCAAATACCGGCGAGGAATCATTTGGGTTGTTGAGCAGTAACCTTAAGGAACATATGAACTTTCCGACCAGCCTGGCAATCGACAGCAACGGGCTTCTTTACTTGTCCGACCAGTATGGTAGCGGACTGGCTTTGGTTGGTCGTGATGGTAGCTTTCAGGGCAGGAAGTTTGGGATGGGTTGGGAAGAAGGGCAACTCTACTACCCCTCTCAGCTTTGTATCAACGACCAGAACACTTTGTTCATCGCTGATAAGAACAACCGCAGGGTTCAGGTTTTCAATATCCTTAATGACTAGGTTTGCAAATGAACGGGCCTTTATCATCATGGCGATAAAGGCCCGTCATAGAGTTCAATTGATGGAGCTATTGTTAGTTTTTAGTGTCCCTCGCCGTTTACCTTCAACCAGCTAACGATATCGTTGATGCCGTTGGCGTCTGCCCTGTTGGGCATCCAGCGGACATTGTTGCGTCCGCAATTTTTAACGGCATGCAGCGCCGCGTCGGCTCTCTTCAAAGCTTCGGTGATGTCTGCCTCGTCGGTAGACCATTGCGCGACCCCAAAGCTGGCCGTGACGTTGAACTCTCCGCTGGTGTGCGGGTAGTACTTTTTTTCGAGGCCCTTGCAAATTTTTCGTGCATTGGATACGGCACCACGTAAATCGGTATCCGGCAGTAATAGTAGGAAGATCTCGCCGTCCAAACGACTCAGTGTGTCTGTCTCCCGACAGTGTTTTTTTAATATCGCAGTCGTCTCTAGCAGCACTTCGTCACCTTTATCATACCCATACTTTTTGTTGACCTCTTTGAAGTGATCCAGATCAAGCAAGATGATTGAAAATGAAGAATTGCTCCGTCCGGCTTTTTTGATTTCAAGTGCAGCCAGTTCAATAGCATGGGGACGGTTAAAGAGTTGTGTTAGCGGGTCTATCTTCGAATGAGAACGCCTCTCCGTGGTTCTCCTCTGACGACGTTGATAGAGAACCATACGGTATGTGATAAAGAAGATAACAAGGCTTACCGCCCCGCCCAGTATTGTGAAACTCAAGGCGATGTTTTTCCATGGGGCAAGCACTGCCTTTATATCTCGTGTGACTGTGACAACAAAGGGCTGGCCCGGAACTTTTTTGTGGATTGAAAGTTCCTGATCGTTGTCGACTGTTGAAGCTTTTGTCAAGTCAAAGTCAGGTAGCTGTTGCCCAACAAGTTCTTCATGGTCGGGGACGCTTGTGTAGATGTGACCGGCAGGGGAGGTGATCGTTAGCCTTTGCCATGGCGAGGTGATCATCGCCTGGTACTGTCGATGCAGATGGTTGACGTCGACAATTGCCGATAGCACCAGGAATAGCGAGTTGTCCGTGTTGTAGACAGCTTTACTGCTGCCGAAAATCCACTGTTCTTCATTGACGAGCGACTGTTTTGGCAGGCCGATGTATAGGCCTTTAAACTGACCGGATTGGTGTACCTGGAAATATTGCCTTTGACTCACATCCAGCTTCTGGGCGTTGTTGTCCCAGTAGAGGATCTGGCCACTCTTGTCGATAACAGAAAGCCCTGTGATGTCGGGGTTATCGAGAATCAGATTGTCGATGTAATTTCTGACTGAGGGCGGGTCGATCTTTCCTTGCTTCGTGAGAGAAGTGAGGTGGTTGCCAAGCCTTGAGAGGGTTTGATCAATCCCGTTAGAGATCCTCTCCAGGTCCAGTTCGACCGAATTGACGAGGTTTGACGTACTTGCGTGAGCTTCTTGCAGAATGATTTCCTTCTGCAAGTGAATGTTGTAAGCGACCACGATCATGGTCAGTAGGATGATGCCTGTCCCAAGCGCCCAAGTTCTTTTCACTGTCTGCCTCCTCCCCAAGGATAAGGCGTTGATGCTGTTCTGTGGGGTTGCTTTAGTAACTCATCCCTAGATGATTAAAAGTTAATTTATAGCAATAAATGTGCCGTTGAGTTGTGCGGTACGTCCTGACTGTCGAGAGCCCACATTTGAGTGAGAACTATAGCGAAAAGCACGTTGAAACAACCATGTAGGAGATTTTTTTAGGCATGGGTGTAAGTTTTGTTGAAATGTCTAAGTTGTCTAAATTATTGTTATTTGACATAAGTATAAGTCATAAAACCGAGTTTTTGAATATTCGATTGTAAATGGCTGACGAATTTTTTGCAGTTCATCATGAGCATTAATCGACCTTCGCTTTTATGTGTCCGGGTGTCTGTCATAATCTTGGGTCGGTTTGCTGGTTTGGGGATATTTCGTTGAAATCTGGGAATAGTCCTACTTTGCTGATCTGCCCATTGTAATAAAAAAACGAACCTATTTTTTCTAAGGCGCTGTAAATACAATGCCTGCTCATTGAGTTAATCGTTGGCACAGCGTTTGCTAAATTTCAGTTATGCGCTATTGGGGAGTATTATTTGTATGAGGAACAAGCTTTTCAGGGAGTGGGAAAAGAATGTTTAATTTATTCAGGGTAGAATTGAACGATGGTGCTGTCTGCCGCATGGTTCCAAGGGCTTTGAATCTCTTTCTGTCTCAGGACAAAGTCGAGTAATTTGAACGCTCAGATGGTTGGGCTGTCGTTGGGGTTGATCCTTTGAGAGACATGAACGCCAATAGAAGTTACTCTGGATTTGAGCATCGAATGGCTGTCTGAAGCGGCTGCCTTCTAATCGGTTGAATCAAGGGCTACAATCTGAAGATTGTGGTCCTTTATCTTTTGCAAGCAATACTGTTTATCTCTTGTTGAGTAGACGGCCTGATATGCGGCTCATCGTATCCTTGTTTTCTAGCTTTTATCTTGCTTTGCGATCTCTACGTCTCAAGTGTGTATAGTGAACGGGCGTGAGACAAGATTTGCTTTTGTCTGTCATCTAAGTTAAGCCATCATCACTTTTAAATGTTAAAATGAGACATGATAATCTTAAGTCCACCATTATCTTACTAAGGATTCAGTCATGTTCGCAAAGTTACTCCCTTATCTTTTGTTGCTCTCCATCATCATGTCTGGTTGCGCCATTAACCCGGTCACCGGGGAGAAAGAATTCAACTTTGTCTCCCAGGAAGCTGAACTGAAAATTGGCGCTGAACAGTACGCACCGAGTCGTCAGATGCAGGGTGGTGATTATCTGACCGACCCACAGATCGCTGCATACGTGAGCAGCGTCGGTAACCGGATTGCCGCATTCAGTGATCGAAAACTTCCTTACGAATTCAAAGTTATCAACGATTCTACGCCCAATGCCTGGGCCTTGCCGGGTGGCAAGATCGCGATCAATCGGGGTTTACTCGTTGAACTGCAAAGTGAAGCCGAGTTAGCCGCTGTGCTCAGTCATGAGATTGTGCACGCTGCCGCTCGCCACAGCGCCGAGGGAATGGAGCGGGGCATGCTGATGCAAGGCGCTGTGATGGCTGCCGGGTTGGCTGTTGGCGGAACTGATTATGCAGATTATGTGGTTGGTGGGGCTGGTCTTGCCGCAAACTTGATTAACCAGAAGTATGGTCGGGAGGCCGAGAGCGAATCTGATTATTACGGTATGAAATACATGGTTCGCGCCGGGTATGATCCGACAGCTGCCGTCACATTGCAGGAAACCTTTGTCCGGTGGGCCGAGGGTAAAAACAGTAGCTGGTTGGAGGGCTTGTTCTCCAGTCATCCTCCTTCACGGGCGCGTGTGGAGGCTAACCGCAGGACACTGAAAGAATTCCCACCCGGTGGTGAGGTTGGGCGCGAGCGCTATCGGGCCAAGATTGCTTCTCTGCTCAAGAATAAAGCGGCTTACGATCATCTTGATGCCGGTCGTAAGGCGCTTGAGGCCGGCAAGACCGACACCGCCCTGTCTGATGCAGAAAAAGCCCTTGAAATGGAGCCTCGCGAGCCTCTGTTCCATTCTTTCCGTGGTGATGTTCGCTTTAAACAGAACCGCTACCAGGATGCTGTGATCAATTACGATCGTGCGTTGCAGCTTAACAATGATTTCTTCCTCTTTTACCTGCAGCGGGGTTTGGCCAACGAGAAGCTGGGCCATCGTGACAAGGCCTACAACGACCTCGAGCAGAGCGTGAAGCGCTTGCCAACCGCTCCCGCGATGAAGGCCCTGGGCGACATTTCGCAAGCCAGGGGCAATCACCAAGAAGCAAAGGCCTTTTATCGCAACGCTGCGGGCTCAAAAACTCCTGTCGGAAAGGAGGCTCTGGCCTCTCTGATCCGTCTGGATCTGCAGGACAACCCGCAAAATTACCTCCCTGTACGTTTCGGTCTTGACCGTGAGAAATACCTGGTCGCCCAGGTTGATAACTCCACGAATGAACCCGTTACCGATGTTATTGTCAGCATTGAGTTTATTGATGCCAGCGGTCGTCGGCAGCAAGCGCAATACAAAGTCAGTGGACACATTGGCCCGGGCAAAAAGGCTATGGTCAGCACCGGGATTGGTCCTGATCCCAAGATCTCAAATGTTAAGGGAGGCGTGGTTAAGGCACGTCTGGTCCCTTAACGTTAGACTTTTAATCTCATGACGGGGATCAGTTTTCTCGCCTCAAAAAAAACTCTCTCTGTAGGGTTCGTTGGCTCAGTTTTGATTGTTATTGTTTTTCGGGTCTATAACCAAAAAAAAGCAAAGCAAACTGGGGCTATTTATTAACGCAAAGACGGGGAGGCGCAGAGAGTAATAATCAGAATTAAGGCATTTTGAAAAGTTTTAAGAGTTTTTCCTCTGCGCTCTTTGCGACTCTGCGTTAAACATTTTTTTGGGCTATAGAACCTTTGTTTTTAAGGAGTTCGAGAATGGAGCAACCTGTTACAGAAGAAGCTGTCTTGCCACGCCTGATGGCCAGTAATGCCTTACGCGCCAACCTGTCTAAGCATATGACATTGAATCAGATGGCTGATCAAAAGGCCTCGATGATTATGACGGCAGCGTCCTTGATGTTGACGATCTC
>JAOUDB010000222.1 GCA_029859485.1 Desulfuromonadales bacterium
TGCTGTTTGAAGAGACTGATGTGATCCGGGCCCTCGACAGTCTGCGGCAAAAACAGCTGGCACATCAATCGGCGGAAGGTGTTCGTGCCGCCAAGTATTGCCATAATCTGGAAGCCGTTCTGAACCTGGACCCTGAAGATCTGGCGATCCTAGCCGAACTGCTCTTGCGCGGACCGCAGACCGTTGGTGAACTGCGCAACCGCGCCGAAAGGATGTGTCCGGTAGGCGATCTCCAGGCCGTCGAAGAGTTGTTGCAGAACCTGATGGAGCGGGAAGAGCCCCTGGTGATGCGACTGCCTCGCCAACCCGGCCGTAAAGAGCATCGCTTTACCCATCTGCTCTCCGGCCTGCCGGACATTGAAGAATCGGCGGCACTGCCCACAGAGCCGGCAAGGCTGAAGGTTGCTGCAGAAAATGATCGGATTGCCAAGTTGGAAGAAGTGGTCGCGGCACTGCGCGCCGAACTTGATGAGGTGAGTAAACAACTGAAAGCCTTTCAATCGCAATTCGAATAACTCTTTTGACGAACAAACCACCATGCCTTCACTAGCCGTTCTCTACGAGCCTCAGGCAGACCACTGGTTGCGCTTTTGTGACCCTGTTGAAGAGATCGAAGTCAGTCTTCTCAAAGACGTTCTTCCGACGCTGGCAAAGATTGAGCAACGTGTTGAGCAAGAGGGCCTTTTCGCCGCCGGTTATGTCTGCTACGAAGCAGCACCAGCCTTTGATGATGCCCTGCAAACTCACGCCTCAAAGGGTTTCCCCCTGCTGCGTTTCGGCCTCTTTGCAAAAGTGGAGCAGATAGAGCTGCCTGTAGCCTCGGAGGCGGTGACGCTTCCCGACTGGCACCCACAGGAAGGCGCTGGCACTTTTTCCAGCAAGGTCAGTGAGATTCGCGAAGCCATTGCCCGGGGAGAAACCTACCAGGTCAACCTGACCTTTCCGCTACGCAGCAGCTTCACTCAAACACCTTGGGAGTTCTTCCTGCAGCTGGTGCATGGTCAGCAAGCCAGTGGCGCCGGTTTCCTGCAAAGTGAGCGATGGGCCATCTGCTCCGTCTCACCAGAGCTGTTCTTTAGCAGAGAAGGCAAGCATCTGACCATGCGGCCAATGAAGGGAACGGCGCCTAGAGGTCGAACCCTCGCAGAAGATCGGCGCCTGGCGAAAGAGCTGCTAGAATCGAACAAAAATCGCGCTGAAAACATCATGATCCTCGATATGGTGCGTAACGACCTCGGTCGATTGGCACCTCCGGGAGAAGTGAAAACGGAAAAAATTTGCTCTTTGGAAAAATATCCAACCGTCTGGCAGTTGACTTCAACGGTCACCGCTTGCAGCCAGGCCACCCTCGCGGAAACCTTTCAGGCGCTCTTTCCCTGCGCTTCGATCACCGGCGCCCCCAAAGCACAAACCATGCAGATTATCAAAGCGACCGAAGGGCAACCACGCAACATCTACACCGGCACTTTCGGTTGGCTGGCACCAGGCCAAAAGGCGCGCTTCAACGTCGCGATCCGCACTCTGTTGATCGACCGGCAACACAATATCGGGACCTATGGCGTAGGTGCCGGCATCACCTGGGATTCGGACAGTCACGAGGAATACAAGGAGTGCCTGGCTAAGGCGGAGGTCCTCAAACAGCCGCTGAGCGACTTCGCCCTGATCGAAACCTTGCGCTGGACACCGAAGAAAGGTTATTTCGTCCTGCCCGAGCACCTGGCAAGATTGGAGGCTTCAGCAGAGTACTTTGATTTCTGCTTTTCCGACAAAAAGGTTATCGAGCATCTGCTCAAAGTTGCTAAAAACTTTCCGGCAAGACCGCAAAGGGTGCGACTTCTGCTGCATAAAGATGGTTTTCTGGAAAGCACTTACCTCCCTCTTGCAGCGACGACATCAGCCCCAGTAAAGATCCGACTTGCAGCCGACCCGGTAAATACTGAGGACATTCTGCTCTATCACAAGACCACCCGAAGACAGTTCTATGAACGCTGCCTGGCCGAAGCAAAGGATGCCGATGAGGTGGTTCTGTGGAATGAGCGGAAAGAGGTCACCGAATGCTGCACGGCGAACCTTGTGCTTGAACTTTCAGGAGAGTTACTGACTCCGCCACTCAGTTCGGGGGTGCTGCCGGGGACCTATCGCGAATACTTACTGTCACGCGGGGTTCTTATAGAACGGGTTCTGACTATAGACGACCTGAGAAACTGTTCTCAGATTTACCTGGTAAATGCGGTTCGTAAGTGGCGTCAGGCGGTCTTGTGCGTGTAATAGATAAGACAAAAATGTGTTTTCATGAGCAGCGTCCTAAGACGTCAGTCGATAAAACCCTTCATCTCGACCAAACCTGTTGGACAAGCGACCGGACCGGGTTTAAGCATCTATAATGACATGGGAAACAACTATGGTGGCGTCATTAACATCGACAGCAGGCAGGGCGAATATACGAAGGCCCTGATTGATCTGCCTGTCGCTACAGAAGAGACGAACGAGCAAACTCAACATCACAAGGGTTCGGTGGTACAAACAAAAAACGGGCTCCGCAGAATTCTGCGGAGCCCGTTTCGATAAGTTTTAGTTAAGAATCTCAGCCTTTGGCAACATTAGAAGCCTGAAGACCTTTCGGGCCATCTTCAACATCAAAGGTGACGCGCTCACCTTCAGCCAGAGATTTAAAGCCGTCCCCCTGAATTGTGGAAAAGTGTACAAATACATCCGGCCCCTCATCTTGAGTGATAAACCCGAAACCCTTCGCATCGTTGAACCATTTCACTGTTCCATCTGCCATTTCTACTTCTCCTTCTTTCTGCTCAATAATTTGAGCATTGTTTTTGGTTGTGCCTGCATAATCAGCTCAAAAAAAGTCATCTACACGAACCCCCTTGCCCGTGCGGTACGACGTCATAACTTATCAATCTTACATGCTTTACCGACTATATTTACAGGCACAAACTTCCGAGACATTTTATTATTAAACCAAACAAATGGTCAATTGCAAAGGATAAAAATCCCGCCAGGAGAAACCTCCCCGAGCCAGGCACGGTAAAATATTAACAGAGAGGTTAATTTATCTTTTGAGACAAGGTCCCGAAAAGATTACACTGTCACAGGGAACAATAAAACTGCCGGAGTTCAGAGTCTTTTCAAAAGTGGGTCTTCTGTTGAAAGAACATCACCAATTTTCATCCTTTGCAGATGCGTGGATCAGCTCTTATCTTGACTCCGGCAAGCAACTTTATTGTCGTGACAACTGCTCTGGTTGCTGCCATCTTGCAGTCCATGCAACCTTCCCGGAAGCTGTCGCTGTGGCTTCAGAATTATCGACACAGCAAACAGCTGCACTGGCCGGTTATGTTGAACGAATAAAAAATGCCCACAAAGATTGGGGCAACCTGAAAAGCTACCTCAAAGAGCATCGCCAAAAACTCGGTCCCTGCCCATTTCTTAATCAGAAGGGATCCTGTACAATTTATCCGTTACGTCCACTGACCTGTCGTGCCTTGCTTTCAACGCGACCGGCAGCCTGGTGCACTGTGGACTTTTCAGAATTGAACAACTGGGACAAGCAGGCATACGAAAGCAGCCTCGACCGTCAGGTGGTGGCCTGGCCAACGCACTATGTTGCAGAGACTCAGGACTTCGGGCAACAACTGGAGAAGACGCTGCTTGAAACAATGCAACGAGAAAAGGGCTGGGCTCTCTCTGGAAATTTTGCCATCATGGTCTGGCTGGAACAAACTTGCCGCTTAAGCGACGTGACCAGCAAAAACGAATTCCAGGAACTCCTGGCAACCAACGAACTGAACAGCAACCTGCTACTTGACTTCATCAACCATAATTAAAGATGAATTGGGCCGGCCAACGGCAAGGGGCAAATATGTTCGCACTTCATCCGCAACTGGCTCAAGACACCATCACAATCGGCGACTTTCCCCTCTGTCGCCTGTTGCTGATCAATGACAACAACTATCCCTGGTTTATCCTGGTGCCACGTCGTTCGCAGATAAGAGAGATTTATGAACTTGAGGAGGGTGATCAACGCCAACTCCTGAAAGAATCGTCACACCTTTGCCGGGTTCTGGTAAAAATCTTTCAGGCCGACAAGTTAAATGTTGCAACTCTTGGCAACGTGGTTCCGCAACTTCATATCCACCACATCGTTCGCTATCAGGACGATCAGGCATGGCCAAAGCCGGTATGGGGACTTTTCCCTGCGCAAGCCTATACAGAGAGGGCGCTACAGGAAGTCTGCGGCAACGTCGCTGTCCTCCTGACTGACTTCACCCCCGACAGCAACGGTGCTCTCGCACCCAGAGTGTGCTGAAGAGAGATAGAGGCTAAAAATCAAAGCATCATGAACATTTCTGACCCGAAATACCTCGAGCACCTTCGCGACCTACCTACGGGCTACCTGCTGGATTTAATGACCGACCATGAAGATGGCGACAATGACTCTGTTGCCTGGGTTCTGCGCGAACGTGGCATACCTCAAGAAGAAATCGAACGCAGAGTCACTCGCAGAAAAAACTCAAACTGGCCAAGACCTTACGTTTTCTGGGAAGCGGCTCGCTGGCTAACTATCCTTAACGCGATTATCGTGGGCTACTTTAACCTGACCGGACTCTACCGGCTACTTCTCGGTGATCATGCTTTCAAAGGGGCACTCCTCTTCCTCGCTGTCGGCTCTGTGGCTTTTGGCTTCTATCTAGGCTTCAAATTGACAACTCATGTTTATATGGGAGAAAAAACACGCCTGCACTGCGGCTTTCCCCTTCAAGTCGGATTCGTTAATCTGGAGACCGGGGAAGAGATCACCAGGGGCAAAGCGACGATGAATATCGCCATGGCTCTGAACGCTCTGATAGGCATCAACCTCAGCCTCTTCCCGCTCGTTTTCATATACGTCGTGATGGCTTAAGAAACAGACCGATCTCCGGGTTTTACAGTTCTTTTGGCGAGAAAAACACTGCCCTAATATTTAAACAGCAGACCATTAGGGGCCCTTATTGCAAAGACCGTGAGAAACTGATAATCTCTCGCTACAATCAACACTTGAGGTCTGAATGCGTGCTCTTTTCCTTGCTATGCTTCTGACAACCTGCCTATTACTTCAAGCAGGCTGTAAAGATTCCGAACCTATCCGGATTGGCTTTCTCGGTGGTCTGACGACACGCGCCGCAGGATTGAGCACCAGCGGGCGTGA
>JAOUDB010000223.1 GCA_029859485.1 Desulfuromonadales bacterium
AACATGATAGCTATTCGTTAATATGGCGAAGTCAAAATTTTCGCCAGATAAACAGGTTGCAAGTCAAATAACTGCCGACTTAAGAGTTGGAGAAGGACGGATTCAAATGCGTTTTATTCTCATAGTTGTTGCGCTGATTTTTTGCTCCCAGACTACTTTTGCCATGACTGCTGATGGTTGCGGTGCCGGTACCTGCAACGATTGCCACAGCATCACCAAGGAAGAGACGTCACTGCTCTTGGGCACTATGGTTGATAAGGTTAATAGCGTGGAATTCTCTGAAATCCCCGGTATGTGGGTGGCTGAAGTTGAGAAGGGTGATAGGAAGTTGCCGGTTTATATCGACTTCTCCAAGCAGTACCTGGTGTCCGGTAATGTGATCCGCCTGGATAATAAGGAAAACCTGACCAAAAAGCGTAGCGCACGGATGAATAAAGTTGATGTCACGACGATTCCTCTTGATGATGCTCTTTTGCTTGGTAAACCGACGGCCAAAAACAAAGTTGTGGTTTTTACTGACCCGGAATGCCCCTATTGCAAAAAACTGCATGAAGAGTTGAAAGAGGTTGTCCGCATCGATCCGAACATTGCCTTTCTGATCAAGCTGTTCCCGTTAAAGATGCATCCCAACGCTTACGGCATTTCCAAGAGTATCATCTGTCACGACTCCTTGGAGTTGTTGGAGCTCAGCTTTGCCGGGAAGCCGGTTCCACCGTCCCAATGTGAAACAAACGTGGTGGACCAGACGCTGGCTTTAGGGCCGACCCTGGGTGTGACTTCGACACCGACTCTGATCATGCCTGACGGATTAGTTGTGCCTGGTTATAAAAAAGCGGAAGCGCTCTTAGCGATAATCGGTGAGAATGCCGTCCAGACGGCGAAACAATAAATTATTGTGGCAAAGCTTGCCTTCGATGCGTCTATCTGGTAAGAAACTTACCAGCTATCTAATATTTCAGGAGGATCGATTGATGGGTTTGATGACTGGCAAGCGCGGTGTAATTTTTGGTGTCGCTAACGATAAAAGTATTGCCTGGGGAATTGCACAGCAATTGCATGAGGCCGGTGCCGAGCTGGCTTTTACCTACCTGAATGAAGCGTTGGAAAAGCGCGTCCGTCCTTTGGCCGAGAGCCTGGGCTCAAAAATTATCCTGCCCTGCGATGTTGGCACGGATGAAGATGTTGAAGCGGTTTTCAAAGAGTTGCAGAAACAGTGGGGAACGATCGATTTTGTCGTGCACGCTGTCGCTTTCGCCAACCGTGAAGATTTGAAAAAACCCTTCTCCCAGACGAGCCGGGAAGGATTCAATCTGGCCATGGATATCAGCGCTTACTCACTGCTTCCCATGACCCGTTACGCCATGCCTCTGATGCCTGAAGGCGGCAGTATCGTGACGATGAGCTACCTCGGCGCTGTAATGGCTGTTCCCGATTATAACGTGATGGGGGTTGCCAAGGCAGCGTTGGAAGCTTCGGTGCGTTACCTGGCTGCTGAGCTTGGCCCTCAGAAGATCCGGGTCAATGCTATTTCGGCCGGACCAATCAAGACCTTAGCAGCTTCCGGTATCGGCAACTTCAAGCAGAAATTGCACACCATGGAAGAACGCTGCCCGTTGCGAAGAACTGTCACTCAGGATGAAGTTGGTAAATCAACTCTCTACCTCCTCTCCGATCTGTCCACGGGTGTGAATGGCGAAGTTCACTACGTCGATGGTGGTTTCAACATCTCGGCCTTATGATTTCGTTGCGTCATAGATAATTATCAAAAAAGGCCCCTTGCGGGCCTTTTTTGCGTAAGAGACAGGCGAAGTGGAACATACTGTGCAGTAAATTAGGCCTGACACTGCCACAGGGACTTCTCTCGCAGTCAAGGGGACGGTCCCAAAGCTTTTGGATAACCAATCACTAATCACTGGTTACTGACAACTGACAACTGGTATTTAACAATGATTCACGGCAGTACCACAGGACTAAAATCAAGCCAGGTCAAAGCGCTCGAGCGGATTTACCAGCGTCGTCTGCCTGCTGGAGAGATGATCACTCCGGAGCTTGCCCGCTATATCACCGAACAGTCGCGCGAATTACGTCGTCAGATCGGCCTAATTATCGATCGCAGTGGCGAAGTAAAGTATGTGGTGCTGGGCGATGATCGCGAAATTGTTATCCCTGACCTGAGTGGTTACGGCATGGGACGCAGTGGTCTGCGAGGCCTGCGTTGTATTCACACCCATCTCAAAGGTGAGCCTCTCTCCCAGGACGACCTCAATGATCTGGCCCTGTTGCGTCTCGACATGATGGTCAGTCTCGCCGTTGGCGATGATGGTTTGCCCGGTGCCGTCAATTACGCACACCTGATCCCGCCCGACCCAGAGGGGCAGATTCATCTTTTACAGAAAGCCTCTTCGCTCTATGCTTTGGATCTTGATTTCGGATCTTTCATCCGCGCTCTCGATGCCGAATTGGAGCGCTCACGCTCGGAATCCCTAGACCTTGGAGACACCCGGGAGAAGGCGATTCTACTTTCCGTGACCCAGGCGCCGCTTCGCGAAGCGGAAGATGCTCTGGACGAGCTGACCGAGTTGGCTCGTACCGCTGATGTGGTTGTTCTCGATCGTATCATGCAGCGTTCGCGCAAGATGAACCCGCGCTCCCTGATGGGGGAGGGCAAGCTCAAAGAGGTAGTCATCAGTGCTTTACATAGGGGCGCGACTCTACTGGTCTTCGATCAGGACCTCACCCCGGTCCAGGCACGCACGATTACCGCCATGACCGATCTGAAGGTTATAGACCGCAGCCAGTTGATCCTGGATATCTTTGCTCGCAGGGCACACACTCTGGACGGAAAGGTTCAGGTTGAGCTGGCTCAGCTCAAATATATTCTGCCGCGTTTGTCCGGTAAGGGCACGGAGATGTCACGCCTGATGGGCGGTATCGGTGGTCGTGGGCCTGGTGAAACCAAGCTTGAAACGGATCGCCGTCGGATTCGTGATCGTATCAGCCGCCTGGAGAAGCAGCTCGCTTCACTCAGTAAGGGGCGGCTACAGAGACGCCAGAAACGCATCAAGAAGGGTGTGCCGATTGTCTCGATTGTTGGTTACACGAACGCCGGCAAATCGACTCTGCTTAATGCCCTGACTCAGAGTGAGGTCTTTACCGAAGACCTGCTCTTTGCCACTCTCGACACCTCGACCCGTCGTTTGCGTTTTCCCGAGGACCGGGAAGTGATTATTACTGACACGGTCGGTTTTATCAGGCAACTGCCGAAAAGTTTGATGGGTGCCTTCAAGGCGACCCTGGAAGAGATGGTCGATGCGCATCTGCTGCTGCATGTTGTTGATATCTCCAATCCACGTTTTGAGGAACAGATTCGCGCTGTTGACCGCATTCTGAGTGATCTCGACCTGGAAGAAATACCAAGAATCCTGGTCTTTAACAAAATTGACTTAATCCCCGATGAAGAGGTTGCCCCTCTCTGTAGACGTTTTGAAGCGATTGCCGTGAGTGCGCAAAGAAGAAAAACTTTTCCTGACCTGCTGCGGGAAATGGAAGAACGCTGTTGGGGCGAAGAATTACGCAGTATTTGACACTTAGCGCGTTTTTCGTGTAGCCTGTGCCCGCTTTCGGAGGTTTTATAAATGCGGTTTTTTAAAGTAACTCTCTATCTCCTGGCAGGGTTGACCCTGGCAGGTTGTTTCTCAACAAATATCCCCTTGTTTTCTTCTGAGGCCTTCGAAGAGAGCTCTCCTCAGCCCCTGCTTGAGGTGGGAGTCCCTGCTGTCCCTGTGGATGAAGCGACTGATCCCAGCCATAACGAGTTGCTCGCAGACTCGCTGTTTGAAGAGGTGGTTGAAGAGAACTTTGCTGAACAGGCTGAGCCTCTTGATGCCGCGACCCTGGCTGATAATCAACTTTTGCAAGGTGTCGATCAGAATCCGCCTGAGGATCCGGGGCAAACCCTTGCTCTTCAGGAACCGGTCTACGATTTTCCCGTCGTGGAGAATGAAAAGGTCCGCTATTATGTTGATTACTACACGGGTCGGGCGAGAAAAACCTTCAAAATCTGGTTGGAGCGTTCCGGTCGTTACTTACCGATGATGCGTGAAATCTTTGCCGAAGCCGGACTGCCAAAAGACCTCGCTTACCTGGCTATGGTTGAGTCGGGCTTCAATGACAAAGCCTACAGTTGGGCTCACGCCGTGGGCCCCTGGCAATTTATCGAAAGCACTGGCCGTCGCTACGGTCTGAAGAATGACTGGTGGCACGACGAGCGCCGTGACCCGGAGAAGTCTACGCGCGCAGCAGCCCACTTCCTGAGCGACCTGTACAAGAGCTTCGATGGCGACTGGTATCTTGCTGTTCCTTCCTATAACGCCGGTCCCGGTAAATTGCGTCAGGCTGTAAAACGTTACAAGACCAGGGATTTCTGGGAGCTTAGTCGTGGTAAATATCTGAAAGCTGAAACCAAAAACTATCTGCCGAAACTCCTTGCCGTCATCCTGATTGCGAAGCAACCTGAAAAGTATGGCTTTACTGATCTCGAGTACCAGGAGCCGATCGCTTACGAGACGATGGCACTGCCCAGTAGCACTGATCTGGAAGTGCTTGCGCGTTTGAGTGGTTCTGACTATTCCTCGATTAAAAAACTCAATCCGGAGTTAAAACGTTGGTGTACGCCGCCTGCATCCAAAGGCTTTGAAGTTCGTCTCCCGGTTGGTTCACAACCGCTCTTCTCTGAGAAATACGCGCAGCTTCCCAAGCGTGAGCGGGCCAATTATGTACGTCACAAGGTCAAATCGGGCGATACTCTGCTGGCCCTGTCACATCGCTATGGGGTGCGTGTCACGGATATCAAACGTCTCAACAGTATCAAGAACTCGCGTACTATTCAGATTGGTACCAACCTGATTGTGCCGCTCAATCCTGATTCAAACGGTTTGAAGCCGCTCGCTGAACTTAAGGATGATTACAAGCGTTCACGACTTTCACGCTACACGGTGCGCTCCGGTGATTCCCTCTGGAAAATATCACGCAAGTTTAATGTCACAGAGAAGCAACTGCGCGTCTGGAACAAGCTGGGTTGGAGTAATACGATTCGACCTGGTCAAAGCCTGATTGTCTCCTCGAAAAAGACGGCAAAAAAACGAATCGCGAAGGTTAAAAAGACCAGTGGACCCGTAACCAAGATGCTCTACACGGTAC
>JAOUDB010000224.1 GCA_029859485.1 Desulfuromonadales bacterium
TCTTGTTGATAGAGGTATTCAGTCAATGAAATAATGGCCACCCGGCATAGAACCAGGGGGCCATTATATTTGCTTTTGGTTACTTGTTTTTCCCTTTGCCACCGCCCATGCCACTGCCCATGCCACCGCCCATGCCACCGCGACTTGGAGGTGGTGAGTCGGGCATGCTCACGCCCTGTTCTTTGGCCCGCTCTTTCATGCGCTCGTGGTGTTCCATGCGAATTTGCTCTCGCTCCTGATTAGTCTTTGCTGCATTCATTCTGGTACGATACTCATTACGTTCCTGCTCTGTCATCATTTGGCTGCCATAGACGTGCTCTTGCTCTTGTGTTTGTATTCTTTCCTGCTCGTTTGCTTGGTTAGCGGCCAAGGCAAAAGATGATGTCAACAAGAGTGAACATACCAATGCAACATAGATTGCTGGTTTTCTCTTCATGGTCAAACTCCTTTCGTCATGAATATGTACTTATCTTTGCACTGTAGATTAGACGAAGCTTATTGACTTTAGTTTACAGCCTAGTTTCAATTTGTCAGAGATGTCCCATAAGTAACGACATATAAGACGAAAAACGACTTATTATTGATTGGGGTATTCAGGAAGCTTTTTAACACACAAAACTATGGCCACCAGGAGTCGATCCTTGGTGGCCGTTTTTTTGTCAGGGATTCCTAGACTAGGCAACTGAGGATAATAACTGCCTTAAAATAATTGTGAGGTGAAATAAATAGGGTGAGGACAATTAATCAAAAAATGACTACGAACTCGTAGCGATTAACTTGAAAATCACCTCAAGTCTTAAAATACGGTAAAATGTACACATTTACACCCTCCGAGGAAGCTGAAGGGGACAGACATAAGGAGATAATTCGTCATGTGGAGTAAACTATTGCAACAAATCAGAGCTTTATTTCGCAGATCCCCCAGAGAGTTTAACTATGAACCGGTCACACATCGATTGAACTCCAATCCTACTCTTCCGAAAGGTATGATGGAAGACATTGCCCCGGCGTATCAGGAAGTGTTGGCCAAGGAAAAGGAGGAAAAAGAAGAAAAGAGTCCCCCGGAGGCGCAGGAATGAGTTTTCCGATAACGTATCAAGGATGTGCCGTTTCCATTTGATTCCTGCCGAAAACTGCTCGCCAAATTCTGTCGCTGTGCCAAACGCAGTATAAAAACCTTTTTTCGCAAGGAGCGTCGATAGAACACCAAACTCTCATCAGGTGCTACGGACGGGGTTTTCCTGTTTCCCACGACTTATGAGAAGAAAAACTGCTTCTTATTGATAGAGACCTTCAGGAAGGCAAAACTATGGCCACCAGGGTTCGATCCTTGGTGGCCATTTCTCATAATGCAGGGTTTTCAGTAATTCTACATTTTTGTAAATTTTGCATCATCCAAACAATGTAGAAGGATTAATAAGACGCATTGTTGTTGTCAGTTGCGAGTCGTTTCGACCTTCCATTGTTTTTTCCGAGAAGTTCCTAAAGCTAAGTCATATATGGCCTTGACAGAACACATCTTAGCGATAGCTTACTATTAGGGTTCATGTTGAATAGGAGGCTCAGTTCATGTTTATTCCTGTGGTACTTAAAGATGGTCATGAAGAGTTGGTTAGCAAGGACGAGTTACGGACCCTAATGTTTAACAAACAGGTCATGTCTTTTAAACGTTCTGACGGATGGGTTGTTCTTGGTCGAGATAAAATGCGCGATCCGAAAGTTCCATACACTGGGGTGGAACGGCGACAATACAATGGAGTGGAACGGCGACAACAAAATGTATTCTCGTTAGTAGATAACTGGTTGTAAGAAGCATTACGAGGATTATGTTGTTTTTGTGATGAATTTTAGAGTCCACCTGGTTTAATTCCGAGTGGCCTTTTATTTATTATTTGTCAGGGCTTCTAGTAAACACCCCAAACACGCCAATTCTTATCATCAAAACAATGCGAGAGGAATTTTAGTAAATATCTCCTCTTTACCGCTGAACACTACAGCCCCCACAAATCCATTCTTAAATATCAGCCATTCTAGAAATCTAGCTAAATTGCTATTACTAGCTTCCCAAAAACAGGATGTATAGTAAGCTTCCAAACCTTTTTTATCCCTCTACAACTTTCCTTCATAATACCAAGTTAAATAGAAAATACAGTTACGCTCTTAATCCTTACTAAAAAGGCCACCTGTCTCCAGGTGGCCTTTTTCAACAATGCAGGATTTACAAGGCACATTTATCAATACCAGGTTAATCAAAGATCCATTTATGGTCATAAGAGGCGGTGTTTTTCATTCTTCGGTTAATTCCAGAAGCACTGTAGAATTGTATTCTACATCTGGCTCATTGGCAGTGAAAATGTCCCAGTTCGCAAACAAATCATAGTCGCCTTGGTCGGGAAGTAGTAGTTTGAACGCACCTGAGTAGAAACAGGAACCGTCATCTTTAAAGGGGCCCTCGGCCAAAGCGACCGTCTTAGATGTGAGAACAGCAGAGTTGTTGTATGCTTCGACCGTCACGATCGGATTCGTGTCAAACTCATCGCAGCCTAGAGCGCTGTTGACCGTTGGCACACTAACCAGGCCATCAATGAAACTTTCTGGCGCAGTGAAGAAATTGCCTTTTATAATGCGCATGCTGGTCGGCTTTAGCTGGTAAGGGTTCGCACTGTTTTCTTTGACGATTATGGCTGTCGCCGGATCGAACTCGATCGTCACGTTGACCGCATCGTCCTCAGCACTGAGACAGAAAGCTTCTTCTTTCACCAAAAGCTTAATTCCAGATTGCTGCCCACTGGGAGTTTTTAGGTCATACTTCGTATCAGGGTCAACGTTATCAATTACATAATTACCTTCCTCGGAAAGGACAAGCCGAATCTGGTTGAAGCAGACCTCAGAACCATCGTCCGGCAGAGGCACATCGATATCGCCAAGGAACAGAGTAGTTTCATCGGGCAAATCTAAGACATCGACAGTGATTGGCAGTTCGCTTAAATCGGCCGAATTGTAATAAATCGTAGACGAATTGCTGGCGACAATTCCAACCTTCTCAATGGACAGAACAACCGCGTTGTAAAGCCCCGCATTGTCCGTCAGTGAAACTCCGACCGTTCCTACCTGACCAGGTGAGTCGTTGCTACCACCCCCGCCACAAGCCGCAATCGAAAACCCAATCAACAGACAGAACAGCAAACTTCTAAGTTTTTTCAAAGTAGCCAATTTCATGCTGAATCTCCTTATTGCTTTAATAAAAAACCTATTTTCTAATTAGTAAATGAATAAACGACACATTTCAATGTAACCATATATGCAATTAAGTAAAACTAAAGTTTAATAAATCCAGCTAATTTAGCCTACCCGTTGATTATCTCCTTTTTAGGAAGGCAGAAAGGCAAAAGAGGCTCTCGACGCTGAGAGCCCCTTTTTAATGTTAAGACTATAGCTACTATCTTCAAATCTTCAATTTGGATAGAAACGGATTTGCAAGAGTTTGACACCATTGTTGTCTGATTCCATTAACATGGTGATGTAATCGGCTGCGTTGAAAATCCACTCGGCAGTAAACGATTTACAGTAAGTTGTCAGTTCTTCAGATCCTTCTTCACAAGTTGACAGCTCAGTCGAGGTGTCGACTGTTGCTGGCGTGCAATCATCAAGGATGCCATCTAAGTCTGAATCGACACAACATACCGTGCTGCTACTCTCATAACCGTCCGTTGGTTCTTCAAAATAGCAAACAGTTCCGCTCCATTGAAACATCCCGGAAATATCGACAGCTTTTGATTTCCCTTTTTTGCGGGTAACAGAAACCGTTGGTGTCTCAAAGCCCTGGTCAGTAACCAAGCCTAAGAAAAGCAGGTCGTTTCCATCTTCATCTTGGACCATGTAAAGACTTGGTTCGAGCCCAATGTAAGGCTCATCTGTTGGTTTGGCCAATACGCGGGCGTAAACATTGTAGCCGTTCTTGTTTGGGGGGAGTTTTAGCGTTGCTCCATTGCCGTCAAAAGCACAAGGGTCTGTTACCTGCAATTCGGTAATAGCTTCGGCTCTTTTTCCTTTGCCAGATTCAACATAGATTGAGCCCTGGCCATTTTCAGGGACAAAAATAGAGTTACCGTATACTGGCTCTCCATACACATCGTATTCTTGTTCCGAGCACGAGTAACTGTCTTTTTTGCCATGAATGTTCAGATTGTAATGCTCTCCGCTTGGGAAACCATTCGGATTGAGCTCTACTGCAAAGATGTCTATGCAAGTCACCAAAAGAAACACACTGATTAATGCGAACACCGTAATCTTTTTCATCTTCGTCTCCTTATTCCACTACTTAAGATTTTAGTTTGAAGACGTTCTTTATTAAATTCCTACGCTCGGCCGAACCGTATGAACAAATAAAGAAAAACGCCCATCTCCATAGCCGAAGATGAGCGCTCAAAAATGACCTAACTATGCCAGGTCCCGTTCAAGATGCGTCATCATCTCTTCGGCAACCCGGCTGTCCTGAATTTCAGGACCCGTGGTTTTGCGTCCCCAGATTTCTCTAGGTTTGCCTTTATCGGAGATGTACCCAGATACAAATCCAGGTATATCAAAAGCCAAAACCGGGCTTTCACCCAGTACATAGACAATCTAATTTCAGGAAACATGCCAGCTTGAGTAGGAGTTTTTAATACAAATTTGTAAACAGTGTCATTCCGTTAATTGTCAACCATTTCATATGGTTGGAAAGTTGCAGAGCGAATAACAAGAACGCAACAACGTCTTTATTTATAAATGCATTCTGTTTTATGGCCGAGTCTGAATGACATTTTACGGCACTAAAAAGCTTTTGTGGCAGTAATGCTCTTTAGCGATTTTTCTTATAACTCACGACTTCCGAGAAGAAAACCGGATTATTGTTGATAGCGGTATTTAGGAAGCTCTTTAATCCGCAAATTGAAGGCCACTTGGATCCATTTGAGGTGGCCTTTTGTGTTTTCAGAAACAATAAGCAATCGTATTAGCAATACGGTCGACGGGACAATAACTATGCAACTTGCATTTTAACTCTTCCAATAACTTGCTTATTGCGCTTAGACTGTTTCTAGCCCTTTACACCTCCCAGTTTGTTGTAATTGGCTAGACTCGGGGTGGTTCACCTCAAACCACCCCGGGTCGCTCAATTTCCTGTAAACCACCACTAGCCGCAGAAAACT
>JAOUDB010000225.1 GCA_029859485.1 Desulfuromonadales bacterium
AACCCCTTTCAAGCTGGTTCATTTCTTCAACTTTAACAGCTCTCGCTTATAGATGACAAGTCCAGTTATCTTTGTTTTTCTCCGGCGAGCGCTTTCAGCAGCGTTATAGATGCTTCTTGCGTAACAGCTTCTTGTCAATTTTGCCAACACTGGTCTTATCGATCTCATCGACGACCAGAACTTTCAGCATCATGGCATGTCGGGTCAGGCGACCGGAATCGACGAAGCATTTGACAAAAGAGACCAACTCCTTCTCGTTCGGCTCGGATTCACCGCGAACAACCAGCGCCAGAGGTCGCTCGCCCCATTTGTCATCAGGGACACCAATTACAGCAACTTCGCTGACAGTCGCATGCTGGGAGATCAGGTCTTCAAGCTCAAGGGAGGAGACCCACTCGCCGGCAATCTTGATAACATCCTTGGCTCGGTCAGTTATCTTGAAGTAACCATAAGTATCCTGGTTGGCGACGTCACCGGTATGCAGGTAGCCTCCACGCCAGAGCTGCTCTGAATTATGATGGTCTTTTAAATAACCCTGAGTCAACCAGGGTGCTCGCAGCACGATCTCGCCGGTGCTTTCACCGTCAGCGGGCACAGGGTTCATCTCTTCATCGACAATGTGCATGCCGACCAGGGGGATCGCACGACCTGTTTTACAGCGAATTTTGACCTGCTCTTCCAGCGGTTGGTCGAGCTGATCTTCAGGAACATGGGCAAGAGCAACGACGGGACAGGTCTCTGACATCCCATAGCCGGTAAAGATATCAATACCGAGTTTAAGTGCGGCCAGACAAAGAGACTGCGGCATGGCTGCGCCCCCGATGATCACCTTCCAGCGGCTCAAATCAACAGACGCTACATCCGGGTGACTGAGGAGGATATGCAAAATAGTGGGGACACAGTGAGAGAAGGTGACATCCTCTACTTTGATCAGATTAAGCAACATTTCCGGAGCGTAACGCCCCGGATAAACCTGCTTGACACCGAGCGCCGTCGCCACATACGGAAGCCCCCAGGCATGCACATGGAACATCGGCGTAATCGGCATATAGACATCCTGCTGATGCAATCTCCCCTGGGTCTTCGGAGTCCCTATAGCCGCCAACGCACCAAGAGTGTGCAACACCAGCTGACGGTGGCTGAAATAAACACCTTTCGGCATACCTGTGGTGCCGGTGGTGTAGAAGGTCGTCGCACGAGTATGTTCGTCAAGGTCGGGGAAATCAAATGCTGTTGAGGCGTTAGCAAGGAGAGCTTCGTATTCGCCACAAAGAGGCACCTGAGTTTCAGGCGTCACCGGATCATCAGTCAGCAAAACATAGTCATGTACGGTATCGATCCGCCCCTTGATCGCTTCAAGAATCGGCAGAAAGTCACTGTGCACCAGGATCACGTCATCTTCGGCATGATCGATGGTATAGAGGATCTGGTCAGGGGAGAGGCGTACGTTGATGGTATGCAGAACGGCGCCGATCATCGGTACTGCGAAGAAGCACTCAAGGTAACGATGACTGTCCCAATCCATAACCGCCACCGTGTCGCCCGGTTTAACTCCCAGCTCCGTCAGTGCATTGGCAAGGCGACAGATCCGTTCGCGCAAGGCCCGATAATCAAAACGCAATTGATCACGGTAGACAATCTCCTGATCGGGATTATTGACCACCGGGTAGGCAAGCAGATTTTTAATCAATAACGGATAGGTATAAGCGGAAGAGGTTCTTTCAATCAGCAGGTCGTTCACGGGAACTCCTTTACAACCAAGAGTAGAAGGTTCAGAGGTCAACGGGGCGGAAAAAAGAAGTTTTACATTCTTCCCACAAACACCAGAAAGGGCAAGGAGAAATCGTTATTCCTGTCTGAAACATGTCACAAATTTTCACACCCTTGATCGACTCTTTCAGGCTGGCAATGTCGCACAATTTAAGCTACTTTTGTACAACTGGAATTCACCACGGAGCACTTCTTGGCAAATTTTATCCTGATCGGGCTCTTTGTTTCACTGGGCATTCTGTTCCGCAGAATCAAGGCCTTCCCGAATGACACAGCGCAAACGCTCAACATGTTTGCGCTCTACGTGTCTCTGCCGGCAGTCATCCTGCTCAAAGCACCCGGTCTTTCCCTTACCGGGGAGACGGTCGTCGCGGCCATCGTCCCTTGGTGCATGCTGCTGATTTCCGCAGCAATTATCCTGCTCCTCGCAAAGAGATGCAACTGGTCACGGCCCACGATCGGAGTCCTGATGCTGGTGGTTCCCCTAGGCAACACCTCCTTCATGGGTGTGCCGATGGTTAATGCCTTCTTCGGCGAAGCAGGCATTCCGCACCTGATCCTCTACGACCAGATTGGCACCATGTTGATCTTTGCGACCTACGGCTCAGCGATTCTGGCTTACTACAGTGGCGAGAAAAGTGGCGCAAAGATCATGGTGCGACGGGCCCTGCTCTTTCCACCCACTCTGGCCCTGGTGGCGGGTCTACTGTTGCGCAACGTGAGCTACCCAGAAGCCATGGTGGACATCCTGCAGAGTCTATCCGGGACCTTAACACCACTCGTTATGACGGCCATCGGTTTTCAAATGACACTACGCCTGAGACCAACCACGCTTGGTCCTCTGGGCACAGGGCTCGCCATCAAACTTCTGGTCGCACCGGCTTTCGCCCTGCTCGGTTGCCGTCTCTTTGGTGTAGAAAGTCTTGCTGCCGACATTGCCATCTTCGAGGCGGGCATGCCGCCGATGGTTACAGCCAGTGCACTTGCCGCGGCTGCCGGCATGGGTGTTGAGCTTGCAGTTGCTCTGGCTGGCCTGGGTCTCGTCCTGGCGTTTGTCAGTCTGCCTTTGCTCTATATGTTGATTCAATACCTCTGAACTTCACGTCATCGGCGACAGAGAGAATCAGAAAAGTTCTAAATCTTTGAATCGGGGGAATTCAAAACAACAGAGAAAAAGGACTGTTTGATGAGTGCAGCGCGAAAGACCCTAAGCGTTGGTTTTAACTTTCCAGTGAACGTCCTGTCCGGCAAAGAAAGGCACAATCGGTTTCCCGTTCGGCAAGACAATCTCTTCCGGCACAGTCCAGGTCTCTTTGACCAATGTCACGGTTTCCTGGTTACGGGGCAAAGCGTAAAAGTCAGCACCATGACGTGAGGCAAAGTCGTCCAACTTATCAAGCACATTCAACTCTTCAAACACCTGGGTATAAAGTTCGAGGGCACTCCAGGCCGAGTAGCATCCGGCACAGCCGCAAGCACTTTCTTTACGATGTTTCTCATGGGGAGCGGAATCTGTACCGAGGAAATATTGACTGGACCCAGAGGATACGGCAGTGCGCAGTGCTTCCTGATGGGTGTTGCGTTTCAAGACCGGCAGGCAGAAGTTATGGGGACGAATCCCTCCGACCAGCATATCGTTGCGATTTAACAGCAAATGCTGGGGAGTGATGGTTGCGGCAACATTTTCAGGTGCTTCGCCCACAAACTGAACGGCTTCCGCAGTGGTGATATGCTCCAAAACCACTTTCAATCCGGGATAATCCTGCACTATTTTTTGTAAGTGACGATCTATAAATGCTTTTTCGCGATCAAATATATCAATGTGCGCGTCAGTGACCTCACCGTGGACCAGCAGGGGCATCCCAACCTCTTGCATCACTTCAAACACCGGGGTCATGGCTGCCAAGTCACTGGGAGCGGCATCGGAATTTGTCGTACCACCTGCCGGGTAAAGTTTGGCGGCAACAATCCCTGCGGCTTTGGCTCGACGGATATCATCCACGACAGTGCCATTTGTCAAATACAGAGTCATCAAAGGTTTAAAACTGCTGCCGGCGGGAAGAGCTTTTTTGATCCGTTCACGGTAGGCTAAAGCCATCTCGGTATTCACCACTGGTGGCACCAGGTTGGGCATTGCAATTGCACGCTGGAAGCAACGAGCCGTGGCAGGAACCGTTTCTGCCAGCATGTCGCCATCCCGAAAGTGCAGGTGCCAGTCATCAGGCTTTTGAATGGTAATCTCAGTCATCACTGTTTTACACTTCTTTCTCTTTAACGCCCGATATCCATACGGAGTTGCTCGGCGATCTGCGCAGAGATCTCTATCTCGACCTCTGTCGTTTTCTTGTTGGTCGTCTCCAGCGCCCACTGGGCAGTAGCCTCACCATTTTCCAGCGCCAACGAATACCTGGCACAGACGACTACAGGATTCTGGGCAAAGGCGCGAAGGGGAAGAGAAGGCCCGCAAAGAAAACCACTTCAAAATCGAGAATAGTCACCCTTTGCGTCTTTCATGGCTTCTCTTAGCGTCCTTGCGTTGGTCTTTTGATTTCAGCTTTGACTGTTTTGGTGTAAAGACGTATTCCCCTATGTCTGGGTTATAGACCCGTAAAACAATGAAAGACCACCGCTTGGATACGCAGGTGGCCTCTCAATAATTCAGACAAATGGCTTGATCAATTGATCGACCTCTCGTGGCAAAAAAGTAACAGTTATTTTTTTTCTTTGCCAAGTTCCCTGGACCGTGCCGTTGCGGCTCCCACGGCTTCCATCATCATTGCGCGCAAGCCCCGCTCTTCGAGAACACGAATGGCACTGATCGTGGTTCCAGCCGGGCTACAGACCTTTTCGCGTAACAACGCCGGGTGTTCGCCGGTCTCTTTCACCAGGTGAGCCGCCCCAACGACGGTCTGTACGGCCAAAGAATGAGCAATGTCGAGTCGTAAACCTTCCTGCACGCCCCCTGCAGTCAAAGCTTCAATAAAGGTGTAAACAAAGGCGGGGCCGGAACCGGAGAGACCGGTCACGGCGTCCATCTGCCCTTCTTCCACCCAGAGCGCGATACCAACAGTTTCAAACAGATGCTGGGCAACACGACGATCTTCTTCGGTTACATTCTTACCGGGACAAAGAGCAGCAGCACCCTGCCCGGCCAGAGCCGGCGTATTCGGCATGGCTCGAACCACGCGGGCCTGACCGCCGAGGCCCTCTTCGAAGGTTGTTGTCGTTATACCCGCCAGGATGGAGATCAGAAGTTTTTCATCATTAAAGACGGTAACAATGTCTTCCAGGACCTTGTCCAGAATTTGCGGTTTGGTGGCAACAACAACAATGTCGCTCTTGTTGACCAGCTCCATATTGTCAACAGCGCACGAGACCCCGTAACGCTCAATCATTAATTCACGACGCTTTTCATTCG
>JAOUDB010000226.1 GCA_029859485.1 Desulfuromonadales bacterium
GCCGAAACCGCCTGAATAGAACCTCCGCCCCATTGCTTGGGAAGGCGATCAGCCGTAATCTGCTTGCCGCTGCGACGGTCGAAACCGATCGGCGGTGTCTGCGGTATGGTGAAAAGACGACTGCCTTCGGGCATCGGGATCAGCTCATCGATGCGCGGTCGCACCGCTTCCGTACCGCTGATGCCGGCAAGCAGCAGATCTGGATGCTCAAAGACCTCGCCGCTCTCATCGGCGACCACTGCCAGGATGGTTTTACCTTTTGCCACGCGCTGTTCCTTTAGCTTTTATATGTTCGATCAATAAACCAGGGACATCCCTGCATTGCTTAACAATTCCGTGAAAGGACCAGCCCCCGTGCGGGGACAGTCCCAACCTACCACAAGCAACTCAGTGAAAACAATTTCTCCTTAACGACTTACTTAAGAGTCTGATATTACTTAGATTTAGGTTGCCACCTATTAATACACCACTATGTCGTAGTTTTACTTTTGGTAAAAAACATCTTGACACTGTTGTTTGTTTGTAATATTTCTTACCGAAACACTCAACAACAGGAGACAATCATGCGATCACTTAAGAAGCTCATCACACTCACCATTTTACTTCTGGCTGGCCTTCCGGCACTGGCAAGCGCAGCGCTGGGAGACTATTTTGTACAAACAGACTGGCTGGCCGAAAACCGTTCGAAAGTTGTCGTCCTCGACGCTCGCCAGACCCCGCTCTTCATCCTGGGGCACATTGAGGGAGCCCATCACCTTCCCCGCAGTGGTTTTCTCGACAAGCGCGACGGCGTCAAGAGCCTGGTTCCTACCACCACCGCTTTCGAGGTCCTGATGCAGGAATTCGGCATTACACCTGATACCACAGTGGTCACTTATGCCGAAGACGGTAACCCTTATGCAGCAAGACTCGCCTGGACCTTACGCTACCATGGGCACAACAAGGTACTGGTTCTTGATGGCGGTTATGAAAAATGGTCCAAAGAGGGACATCCGACAACTTTACTGCCAACAGCGGCGGCGATCCCGAGCAACTACCGCGTCTCAACGCCGGGTCAAGCACGCGCCGAAGCCGACTACGTGTTGACCCAGCTTGGCAATCCATCGGTCGTCATCTGGGATACCCGCACAACTGAAGAATATGACGGGACGAAAGTTCGAGCTGATCGTGGCGGCCATATCCCCGGCGCGACCCATCTTAATTGGACGCAGTTGCAACACGAAGTCGACGGCGTTAAAATCTTAAAGAGTGAGAGTGAGATTCGCCAACTGCTTGCAAAACATGGCATCACCTCTGGTCAGGAGGTCATCGCCCATTGTCAAACCGGCATCCGTTCCTCTTATGCAACTCTGGTGTTACAAGGATTAGGCTACACAGAGGTCAAGAACTACGATGGCTCATGGATTGAATGGGCGAACAACGCGACTCTGCCAATTATAGAAAATGCAGAGAAAACCAGGCAGGATGAAGTTGCCTTGTTTCGCAACTGAATAGAGCCTTTGTTCTCCTGAGTTGAAAAAACTGTCCCCATCCGGGCAACCGGATGGGGACACTAGTATCCGGCGCATAAATATGACTATACTGTCGGTCACAAAATCATACGGGAGAGTTCTATGTCGACAATCAACCGATTCAAAAACCGCCTGATCGCCAAAGTGATCACCCGCTATCCGAGCCTCGCCCAACGCTTCATTACCGCGTATGAGCCCTGGGAGTCCGGTGAAGCTGTGCCCTGGGCGCCTCCACACAAACCGCTGGGCGAATGCAAGCTGGCCCTGGTCACCACATCAGGTGTGCATCACAGCTCTCAAGAGCCCTTCGACATGCAGGATAGCGATGGTGATCCAAGCTTTAGGGCCATCGATGGTGCGACGATCGGCAACGATTACAAGATCACCCACGACTACTACGACCACAGTGATGCCGAGAAAGACCTCAACATCATCTTTCCCTTGCAGAGGTTACAGGAGCTGCAGCAGGAAGGCGTGATCGGTCAACTGGCCGACACCCACTACTCCTTCATGGGCCACATCGACGGTCGCCACATTGCCAGCCTGATCGGACAAGCCGCCCAAGAGGTGGTAAAGAGGCTCAAACAGGACCAGGTCGACGTGGTCCTGCTCACCCCGGCCTGAGGCATCTGCAATCAATCCGTGGGATTGATACAAAGAGAGATTGAAAAAGCCGGTATTGCCACCGTTGGCGTCACCATTGTTCGGGAGTACACGGAAAAGATTCAGCCGCCACGTAGCGTTTACCTGAAATGGCCGTTCGGTCATCCGCTTGGTGAACCGGGAAAGGTTAAGCAGCAGCGGGCTGTTGTTCTTGAGGCCTTTAAGGCTCTTTACGGTATCACCACTCCGGGTGAAATCGTTGATTTGCCGTTTCGCTGGAGGCGGCATGATTATGAAAGTTATGAGGAGCCGGAGGCATTTGTTCCAAGCAACAAAAAGCAATCAGCATAAAAGCTTTGTTGACAGTGATGAACGGGATAAAAGGTATGGTAAAAGTTCCTGGTGCTTCGTTGTTAAACTCTCGTGAGAATAACTTGACCTGACAGACAGCACCTGATTTTGTTGCACGCTCTCGGCATACTAAATATCCCTAGATAATGGAAGAAAGAGTTGTAGCATAGGAAAGCCCCTACCCTGAGAGCCTGGGAGGGGCTAATATTTACTGAATATCGTGACTTTTAAGAAACATCAGGTAGGGATATTCAAGCAACAACTCAAAGATCACGGTTTTTTGAACATAAACAATAGAAGCTTTATTCCCGCAAAAAGCATAAAACCATACATAACAATCAGCACCAGAATTTCTATCTTTTCATTCATTCTAGCCCCCCTGCGGACCGACCTCAGTGGTTAGTTTTAGTAGAGTCTTTTGTTATTGTTTACATGGTGCCCATTTGGACTTAGATCAGCAATGTGGGCAAAGCCTGTTTCCTCTTTGTAGGCCTTGCGTCGGCAAATCTCTTTTAAGCTACCATTACAGTATGTGTCTATGAGGATTTGGAACTTTTTGTCAGTATCCTTCTCCTTGTTGTAGGTAAGGTAAAAAGCACAAGTATCTTTATGGCTGCACATGTTCAAACTCCCCTATTAGTTTCCAACCACCTAAAGTTGCGCTCACATCCAAGAGGTCCTTTGCAAAACGACACCCAAAAAAGGGAGATTGTATTTCTATGTGGGAATTTACAGGGAAAAAATCTGCAATACTTCTCAAACATGTTGCAACCTGCCAAAATCACAACACGAATGATCAATAGCATTGGAACTACATTGAGTCCATTTTTGGGGCTTACCCTAGGCGATAAAGCTATGCAGATCTCTATCTTTGTCATTTCGCGGTGTGAGCCAAAGTCTTTAGACGCCAAAACATACTATAAACATCCAAAAACCACGGTAGCTTTTTGAATGTCCGAATTATAGATGTGGTCACACATTACTGAGTGGCTAGCGACATACGGTTTACCGTTTATTCTGCAATCCAGTCATTCAGAAAGCTTCTTGGCAGTGGTGGCTTATGGGAGAAAAAAACTTCTCCAGCGAAATCATTCAATGAAAGAAATGATCCTGTAATTATTGATGATTGAATTAGTCGTCAATTGCGATATAGTTCCAAATTGATGTCACCTCCAACAAATCTTAACCCTATTTCAACAAGGGAGAAAGATGATGTCGTTATTCCCAGAACAGAAAAGTGATGTCTTCTACATAACTGAAGGTGGGACAGAGACTGAGATCATGTATAAGTTTGGCCATGAGCTACCTCATTTTGCTATGTATCCATTACTTGACAATCCAAAGGCAGTACAGGACCTGGAGCTAATGTTCCATAAATACCTTGATTCGGTAGCCAAAAGTGGATTTTCTGCTCTCATGGGCGGGCTTGATTACAGGGCAAGCCCTGATTGGGCTCAACTGCTAGGTTACTCACACGATGGACTAGCAGAGATGCAGCATCGGTCAATTGAATTTCTTAGAAATGTAGCGAAGCCATACGAAAACCAAATAGCTGAAATTCTTTACGTTGGAATCGTTGGCCCCAGAGGTGATGCCTATTCGCTAAACAAGACAATCTCCGCAGAAGAAGCAGAGGATTACCACAGCGTGCAACTTGCGACGCTCAAAGATGCAAAAGTTGATTTTGTTTGGGCTGCAACATTTAATAATGTTCCTGAAGCTGTAGGAGTTTCTCGTGCTGCCGCTCGGAAAGGGCTCCCAATCTGTATTTCTTTTACTCTTGATAACTCACATCGCCTTCAATCTGGCCCAACGCTCAAAGAGGCAATTCAAACTGTTGATGCGGAGGCAGGAGAATATAGGCCCACCTGCTTTGGAATAAACTGTTCTCATCCCCTAGAATTTGAACCTGCGCTCGAACCTGGGGATTGGATTGAGAGAGTGCGAAACATCAGGCCAAACGCCACGATGATGGAAAAGATATCTCTATGCAAACTCGGACATTTGGAAGACGGGAACCCTGTGGAACTGGGCCAGCAAATGGGCTCACTTGCAAAGCGATACCCACATATTGACATGTGGGGTGGATGTTGTGGAACATGGGAAACACATCTTGCAGAGATCGCAAAGAATGTCGCAGTTACACGTGACTAGCTAGCAAGTTGACATCTCCACTGATCTTTAGTTGCCCCAACCTCCCCGGTTGGGGCTTTACTATTTATCTACTACATCGTTCGCTCACGTAAAATTGGCAAAATTGGGAAATTATTACTTACCCTGCATTATAAAAAATTCCCCGCAGCCAAAGGATGGGGGAAGAAGTCCACGGGGAAATGTCAATGAATGACCCCGCCGCAAGCAGCGGGGTATCAATCAGCTAATTGGTTTTCTCAACGCCGCAAGCGGCGTGGAATAAAACCCAAAGTGATTTAAAAGTCACATGGACTCCTAAATTTGATCGGTTTCCTCGAGACAGAGACTTGTGTCTTACCGATAACTGGCAAGGCGACCAAGAGAGTTTTCTACAAATTGTCATGCCGCGCCACTAAAGAACTTCTTCTAGAGAGCAGGTGATTGCAGCTGTCAGGCTTTCGAGATACGGTCCTTGCCCTGCAACTTAGCGTTGTACATAGCCTCGTCAGCAAGTTGCACAAGTTGGCCACAAGACTGGACGTTTTTGCTTATGAAGGTTGAGGTCCCTGAACTGACAGTAACCTGTAC
>JAOUDB010000227.1 GCA_029859485.1 Desulfuromonadales bacterium
GTGCAAAGCCTTTGCCCGACAAGTTAATCCACAGATCAAGATCCTTGAACTCTCCTGCCACAGCGGTGAAGGTATGACCGAGTGGTATGACTGGTTGAAAGCCGGCGTTGCCGGCAAACAGCACATGACGAGTAGCACGTAGCGCAATTGAATCTTTCCACGCCGCCCGCCACGCGCTACGCGCCACGGGAGAGAGCGACAAAGGAGCGAACGACGATGTGCCTTGGTGTACCAATGCAGGTCAAAACAATCGAAAACGAAGTCGCTATGTGCGAAATCGACGGCGTACAGCGTGAAGCCAGCCTGATGATGCTCGATGACGTCAAGGTCGGTGACTACGTCCTCATTCACGCCGGCTTTGCGATTGAAAAAATCGACGATGACGAAGCACAGCTAACCCTGAAGGCTTTGCGAGAAGCGCTTGACATGGGTCTGACCACCGAATGAAGCACCAGAACGAATACCGCGACCCTGAGCTCGCCGGGCTGCAGCTAGAAGCCATTCGCCAGACGATCGACGGCTACGATGGTAGCATGACCTTCATGGAAGTCTGCGGCACTCACACCATGGCGATTTACCAGCACGGCATCCGATCCCTACTTCCCGAGCAGGTGCGATTAATCTCCGGCCCCGGCTGCCCGGTCTGCGTCACTCCGGTCGGCTTCGTCGACCAGGCGGTCGCCCTGGCCCGACGACCCGATACGATCATCACCACTTTCGGTGACATGGTTCGCGTGCCCGGCTCTTCCTCCAGCCTGCTTCATGAACAAGCCAGGGGAGCAAGCATCAAAATTGTCTACTCACCCCTTGATGCTGTCGCACTCGCTGAAAAACACCCTGACAGTAACCTGATCTTCCTTGGCGTCGGTTTTGAAACCACCGCCCCGACCGTGGCCGGCGCCATACTGACTGCAGCCCGGAAGAAGCTCGACAACTTCTTTGTCCTCTGTTCACACAAAACCATGCCCGGCCCCATGGCCGCGCTCGCCGGCGACCCGGAGTTGCGGGTCGACGGCTACCTCTGCCCGGCACATGTTTCAGCCATCATCGGCGCCAATGCCTACCAGCCACTCGTCGATGCCTACCAGGTTCCTTGTGTAGTAACCGGCTTTGAACCTCTCGATGTACTACAAGGCGTGCTGATGCTGGCAAAGCAAACCGTTGCCGGTGAAGCGCATGTCGAAACCCAATATCGCCGCGTCGTCAAAGCGGAAGGGAACCTCAAAGCTCAAAAACTCCTCGCGCAGGTCTTTGAGCCCGGAGACGCCCGCTGGCGTGGCATTGGTGACATTCCGAACAGCGGCTTGCTGATCAGAGCCGAATTTTCGCAATTCGATGCCGCAACCCAACTGCACGTTGAGGTTGAGCCCCCTGTCGAGCACAAAGGCTGCCTCTGCGGCGAGATCCTTAAAGGAAAAGTCCGGCCTAACGATTGCCCGCTCTTCCGCAGCGTCTGCACACCGGAAGATCCGGTCGGAGCCTGTATGGTCTCGAGTGAAGGAACCTGCGCAGCCGAATATAAGTATGGGACTTAAAATCAGGGGCTAGGTGCTGGGGGCTGGTTATTATCTTTTACCAGTCCCCAGCCTCAAGCACCCGGAGTTTTTTATGAAATCAGATGTAATTCTGCTTGGCCACGGCAGTGGCGGCAAACTCAGCCATGACCTGCTCGACAACCTGATCTTACCGACCCTTTCCGGGATTGGTCAACGTGATCAGAATGATGCCGCCGTACTTGCCGCACCGAATGGCCGCCTGGCTTTTACCACCGATTCCTACGTCGTTGATCCGATCTTCTTTGCCGGTGGCAATATCGGCGACCTGGCGATCCACGGAACTGTTAACGATCTGGCCATGGCCGGCTCCACACCTCTGGCGATCAGCGTTGCCCTGATTATCGAGGAGGGTCTGCCCGTCGAAGACCTCAGAATAGTCCTCAAGAGCATGCGCGATGCGGCACAGCAGGCCGAGGTGAAGATCGTTACCGGCGACACCAAGGTCGTTCCACGGGGCAAGGCTGACAAACTCTTTATCAACACTTCCGGCATCGGTGTCATTGAGCATGATTTGCAGATTTCCGGAATCAACGCTCAGGTCGGAGACAAGATCCTTATCAACGGCACGATAGGTGATCACGGTATGGCCGTTCTGGCCAGTCGCGAAGGGCTTGAGCTAGAAAGCAATATCACTACGGACAGCGCTCCTCTCAGCAGCATGGTGGCAGAACTGGTTGCAAAGCTCGGCTCCCAATTGCACACCCTGCGCGACCCGACCCGCGGTGGAGTTGCCACCACAGTCAAGGAGATCGCGCTACAGTCCCAGGTTGAAATCACCTTGCAGGAAACCGCGCTGCCTGTCGATCAGTCCGTCGCCGGGGCCTGTGCCATTTTAGGCCTGGACCCTCTCTTCGTTGCCAATGAAGGCAAGTTACTCGCCTTCGTTACTCCCGAAGTCGCAGACCAGGCCCTGCGCATCATGCAAAGCCACAAGCATGGCAAGCAGGCTGCGATCATCGGTGAAGTAACCGCCATAGCAGCCGGCAAGGTTCGGCTGCAGACATCAATCGGTGGACTTCGAGCAGTCGAAATGCTCGCCGGCGAGCAACTCCCTCGCATTTGCTAAAAGCAAAGGTTTACTTGTGTCGCCTTTTGACCATAACAATGTGCCAGAAGTACCACTTTTTGGCGTATTACCCTTCAAAACAACGTCTCGACCATTAAAACAGCCTCACAATCTCAATCATTTCAGACACATCTAAACGCATACCGCATGTGTAAAAATATGGCACGCCTGATGCATCATAGATGACTAAATGTGTCCACTCTCCCGTTCCCGGACATTCATATAAAAAAGGAGTCTTATTATGTTCAAGCTTTCAGCACTCATCGGTGGTTTGGCCTTCTTCGGCACCAGTTGGTTTTCTGGCTTCACAATGCCTCGCTTTGTGAATGGTCCGGGAGACTACCTGATTATGCCTCTGTTCAGTTACATCATGATCATCGTGGCGGCCCAGGTGGCCGTCAGAATTCTTCCAGAAAGACAACAATGATTGCGTACGGGAACGGACCGGCACGCACTTAAGTTATTTACACTCTATTGGAGTCACACCAGTCGGATCCTGGCTGGGTAGAAACGTAACAAGAGGGAATGGATTTTAATCCGTTCCCTCTTGTTACGTTTACAGGTACTTTCTTCTCCTCAATCGGTGACTTATCATAGATATTGTGGCGATTTAAAAATAAGCTCCGAGAAACCTTTGAGGAGTTAGCTATGGCCCGGGCCAAATTTGTAGAGCATAAAGGTAAACAAATTTTTGTCTTGGATTGCAGAAATGCCACGCTCGATTAGGTGAACGCGGTCATCGAGGAAGGCATCCTACGGGTTCGTAAGCAACCCGAAAAGTCGGTCTTCACTCTGACAATTTCCGGTGGTAGCGCTTTCAGCGGGGAAACCATTTCAAAGCTTAAAGAAGTCGCTCGCGAAAACACACCTTATGTCAAAGCTGGTGCAATTGTTGGTGTGACAGACCTTTACAAGGTCGTTTTCAACGCGGTTTCCATGTTCAGCAAACGGCGCTTTTATCTCTTTTATGCGGTTGATGAGGCGATGGTTTTTTGGCGGATTATACGGATTGAAGCTTGCGGTAAGAAGACACTGGCTCGGGGCATTAGTTAATTGCCTCGGGCCTTTTTTATTTCGGGGCTATAATCCAAACAAAGGGGATACGTCTTTACACCAAAACAGTAAAGGCTGAAATCTAAAGAGCAACGCAGACGCTAAGAAAAGTCAGGAAAGACTATTCTCGCTTTTTGAAGTGGTTTTCTTTGCGGGCTTTCTCTACCCCTTCGTGCCTTTGCATTAAATAGTTACAGCCTTTGTTTGGGTTATAAGTCCGTTTTATTTAGCCCTTTCAAGGAGACCTCCACCCGTCATTCGCTTGCACTTAAGCCGGGTCAAAGCCTATAATGAGAAGTTGATTACAGGGGGCTATTTGAAGAAAACCGTTCTGAAATATGGTTCGCAGAAGCTACCGATAGAACTTCAGGCGCAGACCCTGACAGCCAACTCACCTCATGGCCTGCCAGATCCAGCAGAAGAGATCTGTCGCGCGTTAGCCAATCCGATAGCCTCACCATCGCTGGCACAAATCCTTAAGCCGGGTGAACGTATCGCCATTGTTACATCGGACATCACCCGCTACACCGGCAGTGAGATCTACCTGCCGCTCCTGGTTGCCGAGTTAAATCGTTGTGGCATTGCCGATAGCAACATAGAGATCATCATCGCCCTTGGCATTCATCGCAAACAAACCGAAGATGAACATCTTAAAATCCTTGGCTCTCTCTATGGACGAATAACAGTTTATGATCATGAATGTGACGACCCTGAGCAACTGGTGGATCTCGGCCAGACAAGCTCCAGCCTGCCGGTACAGATCAATCGACGGGTCATGGCAGCAGACCGGGTCATCGTCACCGGCACCATCGGCCTGCATTACTTTGCCGGCTTCGGCGGCGGACGCAAGAGTCTGGTCCCGGGCGTTGCAAGCCGGACAACCTGCATGGCTACGCACTTTGCCATTTTCAATCCACCGGCAGAAGGTGGCCGCAACCCTCAGGCCCGCACCGCCAATCTCGACGGCAACCCGGTACACCAAGCCATTCTGGAAGCCGCAAAGACAATTAAACCTGACTTTTTACTCAACACCGTCCTGACGACTGACAAGAAAATCGCTAAAGTCTTCTGCGGCGATCTGGAGCAGGCCCACCTGGCAGGCTGCGAACTGGCGCAAAGGCTTTACACTGCACCACTCCAGCAGGCCGCTGACCTGGCCATCGTCTCCTGCGGCGGCGAACCCAAGGACATCAACTTCATTCAAGCCCACAAAGCCCTTGATTACGGTGTGCAGGCCGTTCGCCCTGGTGGAACAGTTATCTTGCTGGCTGCCTGCCCGGACGGCTTCGGCAACGCCACTTTTTTTGACTGGTTCAATTACGAAGAGCTCGATACTTTCGAAAAAGCGTTACGCAACCGTTATGAGATCAACGGTCAAACCGCTTGGTCGACCCTGAGCAAAGCACGCAGTTGGCGCGTCATTCTGATCAGCGAGTTCAATCGTGAGCAGACCGAAAAGATGGGCATGGAAAAGGCAAACAATCTTGACGAGGCATTGCA
>JAOUDB010000228.1 GCA_029859485.1 Desulfuromonadales bacterium
CGTGTTGTCGTCGTTGATGACTCTCTGGTGCGCGGCACCACGGCACGTAAGATCGTCAAGATGATTCGCAACGCAGGCGCTCGAGAAGTTCATATGCGCCTTTCCAGCCCGCCGACCAGTTTTCCCTGTTACTACGGGATAGATACACCGTCTCGTAAGGAATTGATCTCCTCGTCGCATACCATTGAAGAGATTGCCCGCTACATTACTGCTGATTCCATTGGCTACCTGAGCCGAGAAGGTATGTTGTCGGCAGCGGGAGTCCCGGAAGGCTGTAATGGCAAGCGTTTTTGCGACGCCTGTTTCAGCGGCGAATATCCGGTCAAGTTTCCCAGGTTGAAGGCTGATAGTCAGCTTGGCTTATTTTAAACCAAGCGGGACGCGGTACGGGGAACGTGGAGCGCGAGTGGACTTAAAACCGCTGTAGAGGTTTCTCTGCGTTCTCTGCGACTGTAGAAAATTTTTGGGTTATAGAACTGCAAATAAATTATCAGGAGAGAGAGTGATGACAGAACAGGAACGTAGTGAATTGATGCAGATTGTACGTGAACTGTCTTACGAGGAGCGTGAAGTGACTCTGGCTTCCGGGCGCAAGAGCAATTTTTATTTTGATGGTAAACAGACGGCTCTTCATTGCAAAGGCGGTTTGTTGGTCGGTAAAGCTTTCTGGGAGATTGTTAAAACCTTTGAAGGACCGATTCACGGCGTCGGGGGCCTGACCATGGGTGCCGATCCGATCGCAACGGCAACGTCTATCGCCGCGACTCTCGATGGCCAGCCTGTCCATGCCTTCATAATTCGTAAAGAGCCCAAAGGGCACGGCACCGGCCAGTGGCTGGAAGGACGCAAGAACCTACCGCCAGGCTCCCGGGTTGTGATTGTTGAAGATGTTACGACGACCGGCGATTCGTCCTTGAAAGCTGTCGATCGCGCTCAGCAGGAAGGTCTCGAGGTGTTGGGTATTATTACCTTGGTTGATCGCGAAGAAGGTGCTCGCGAGAACATTGAGGGTCAGGGGCAGATCCTGAAGTCAGTTTTTACGAGGACTGAGGTCGTCGCATAAGCTCCAAACAAATTCTTGAGTTCCCAACGGGGGTGCGTACTGCATCCCCGTTTTGCGTTATAATGGAACGAAAAGATAAGGAGTCTGACGATGACTAATATTGCGAAAATTGTTCTATTGGTTTTTTCCTGTGCGCTGGTTTTGCTTGTTTCCGGCTGCATACAGACTCAAGCTCTCTACATCGGCAACAAGGTGACGGCTGAAAAGATTGCACTGGGGAAAGCTGCTCCCCAGGTTGGCACCTGGGAAACTTTTGATCTCAAAATTGCCTACGAATTTGTTGTCAAAGGTCAAGACCTGGACATCTCCGGTCAGATACAACTGGGTGATCACCAGAAAATGGTTTATGATTATGTTCGTTCATTGGATATCTACCTCTTCTTTCTGGATCATGACTCCCGGGTCCTGTTGACTGAACCTCTGGATCGAACATTCAGGGGCAGTACGCAACAGACGGTGTCTTTTAAACGTTCTTATAAAGTTCCAGCTGGAGCCAAAGCTCTCTCCTTCGGCTACTCTGGCAAGGTCGCGGAACAAGACGGCCAAATGACATTCTACCTGCTTCCTTTGAAGAGATGACCGAGCCTCTCAAACTAAGGGCTTTTTGTTTGCAGGTTTATAACCAAAACAATGGCAATAAGTCTTTACACTAAAACAGTGAAAGCTGAAATCAAAAGACCAACGCAAAGGCGCTAAGAAAAGCTAGGAAAGACGCAAAGGCCAACTCTTCTAGCTTTTTGAAGTGGTTTTCTTCGCGGGCTTTCTCTGCCCCTTCGCGCAAGCTTTGCGTTAAATACATACACCCTTTGTATGCTTTGTAAGTCAGTTTGTTCAGGATAAAGACTATATTTATCAGCAACTTGAATTGTCCCAAATCCCTGCTACTCTAAAAACATGTAGTTAGCCCCGTTAATTCAAGGAAGGAGTTAATAATGGGATTTTTCAGCAAGAAGTTGGAGTACCCAGAACTTGATTCGGGCAATCCTGCTGCTGAACAGGTTCACGAATTTGAAGACCAGTTGCAGACCCTCATGGGGCAGGTCAAAGACCCAATTGAAGTTGTCCCGGCGCAAGATCATGCTTACGTATTTATTGGTAAACCGCCGAAGAAGTTTGGTGTCGCTATGATTCAGGATGGTGCTGTTCAGAGCTTTATAGCTGCAGCCAGAGAAAAGGGCCTTGATCAAGCTCAGATTCAAAAGTTGAATGATCAACTTCGCGAGGCATACATGCACAATATGGATGCAAAGCGTTTCAAGACCAATGTGGCAGGGAAAGAGGTTGTGGTAACTCCCTGCTCACAACTTGACCAGGAAGTTAGAGATATATTAGGAAGTTTGAGTCACTGAAAATCTGTAAACACGGGGCTGAAGGCCGGGATTGAAACAGTTTGGTCTCTATGTTTCTCCCGGTTTTTTTTGTTCAATCTTACACATAGCAAATGAGAGTGTTATGCAAACAGCAAAATATTTCCCACCTGATTATAGCTCTGCACGACAATCTTTTCTCGCTGCGGCTCATGCCTGCGGTGCAGAGATAGAGAGTTTTATCGCTCCGGCACTTTCAACAAAAGGTGAGGAACTCTTTACAGACGTCGCAGCCCTTGGCCAGGCCGATGCTGTAAACGCTCTAGTCGTTATCTCCGGTACTCATGGTGTCGAAGGGTTCACTGGCTCCGGCATTCAAACAGGTTTGTTGTGTGAAGGTGTTTTCCGTCACCTGTGTGATGTTAAAGTCATAATAATCCACGCCCTGAATCCTTACGGCTTTGCTGAGAAGAGAAGGTTTAACGAAGACAATGTTGATTTAAACCGAAATTTTATTGATCATACCAGCCCCGGTCCGGTTAATTATGATTATGACAAACTGGCCACGGCAATTGCTCCCCGCTCGCTCTCCCGCGTTTCTTTACTGTCAGCTCAACTGAAAACCCTCTGGTACCGTCTCTGCCATGGTCGCTCCAGATTGCAGCACGCTGTAACGCATGGCCAGTACTCGCATCCTCAGGGGCTTTTTTATGGCGGTCGTTTTGAGGTCTGGTCGAATCAGCTTCTGCGTAGCCTCACAGAAAAGCATCTGACCAACTGCTCCCGTGTTACGGTCGTTGACCTGCATACCGGCCTTGGCTCGTATGGCAAGGGCGAGGTAGTTGTGGCTGCTTCGGAGGATGACCCGGTGTTTGGACGCTCGGTCTCAATTTGGGGCGTTGAGCGAGTCAAATCAACTCTTGCAGGGGCCTCAGTGTCAAGTCGTCTAGTTGGTACGATCAGCCAGGCCTTTGTCGATATGCTGCCAAATTCTGCAGTCACCTCAGTCGGCCTTGAGTTCGGAACTTTGCCAACGATGACTGTGTTTAATGCGCTTAGGGCGGAGAACTGGCTGTATCATCATGGTGACCAGGGATCTCGTCAAGCCGACGAGATAAAAGAAGCCCTTTTGAGAGCGTTCTACCCCGATGACGATGTATGGAAAGAGCGTGTGATGGAGCAGGGCAGGGATGTTGTTGAGAGGGCTTTGAGAGCCTGGGCTGAGTGACCTCTGCTCTTTTGTGTTTTAAAAGGCTAAAGGCAAACCCGACGGTTATGCTTTGTCTTTGGGATTAAAAGTTCAACAAAGAGAGCAACAGATTAACGTTCTGATGCACTCTCTTCATCCCCGACCATAGAAACAAAACTAAACTTTGTCAGGAACCTGAGGCGGCCTTTCGACGTCTGTAAAGCTGTTCAGCTCTCAGCCTTTACGTTTCATCGGGAATTTTGAAGATCACGTGAACACCGCTCTTACTCTCCAGCTCTGCCCGGTTGGCCGTGTCGGGGTCACCGATAACTCCGATGATGGTACGGTTAGCTCCGGTTGACTGATGAAAGTCGAAGTCGTGATCGACCAGGTATTGTTTCACGTCTTCAAGTTCACTCTCGTGGGCATTTTTTCTCATGACAATCAGCATATTTTACAGACCTTTCGTGCGAATCCGCTCGAGGCGGCGTGACTCGTCGATAACACGTTCAAAAAGGCGAATGATGGCCTCATTCTCCAGTGGTCCCGGGTTGTCATTGGACATGGCATCAAAGATCCGCTTTTCTCTCGCCGGATCGTAAACCGGAATATTCATCTCTTTTTTGATCTCACCGATCTTTAAAGCCAGCGCCGCACGCTCGTTGAATATGCGCAGCAGCTCGCTGTCAAGCCGGTTAATCTCCTTACGGTAATCGTCAATTGTCACAATCTTCTCCCGTTCTGTGCACTCTCAACCATTGGCAATATTAGTGGCTAGAATGTTTTACGGATCAGGGTGTACTGCTTCCAGTGGATATCATCCTTTTCCAGGTAGTCGATATTGTAGTGCAGACCGCGGCTTTCTTTGCGACGCAAGGCACAGCGGATGATCAACTCGGCCACCGTGGCGATGTTGCGCAACTCGATAAGGTCTGGGGTTATCAGGAAGTCCCAGTAATAATCTGTAATCTCTTCCTGAATCATCTGGACGCGACGCAGGGCCCTGATCAATCGCTTGTCGGAGCGTACGATGCCAACATAGTTCCACATGCAGAGTCGAATCTCATCCCAGTTGTGGGCAACCACCACCTCTTCATCGCTGTCTTTTGCACTCCCTGAGTCCCATAGGTCAATAGTGGGGCAGGGGGGGATGGGCTTGCTGGTAAGCTCCAGTGACTTCTCTGCCGCACGCTGGGCAAAGACAATCCCTTCCAGCAGACTGTTGCTGGCCAACCGATTGGCTCCATGCAGGCCGCTGCAGGAAACTTCGCCAATGGCAAAGAGATTGTCGATATCGGTTTCTCCCCAGGAGTCCACCTTGATACCGCCGCAGAGATAATGAGCGGCAGGAACCACCGGGATCGGCTCTTTTGTCATGTCTATCCCATAGGAGAGACAGGTTTCGTAGATATGCGGGAAACGATCCTTGATGAACTCCGGGTCCATGTGTGTAATATCGAGGAAGGCGCAGTCATCTCCGTGGACCTTCATCTCATGGTCGATGGCCCGGGCGACGATGTCTCGCGGAGCCAGGTCTTTCAGCGGGTGGTAGTTCTCCATAAAGGCGGTGCCGTCGC
>JAOUDB010000229.1 GCA_029859485.1 Desulfuromonadales bacterium
CATTGTCCGGAGAGTTTGTCCAGATGTGCATAGAGACAAGCCAGTATGCGTCCTTCTCCCGGTGTGACGTCTTTACAAAACCCTTGTAACTCTTTTTCGCAACTTGTGGCGATAGTCTTTGCCAACCCCGAAGCGAGAGCCGAGCCAGTTGTTGCCGTGAAAAGTATGAGTAGAGCGATGAGCATTGATTTTATATGCATGTAGACCTCCTGATGGTTTGGTTGAATTTGCGTGGTTTCGTTGATTATTAAGCTGATGCTAAAATGTACAACATGTTCCTCTTTTCAAGGGCCTAGGGAACGTATGGCGATGGGAAGAGTCTTGATACACGCAAGACAAAAAAAGCCCCACAGTCAGGAGATTACTGTGGGGCTAAGGGGTTTGGCTTGTTTCTAGGAGGTAAAAATGAGGAACAATGCTCTGTTTGCCTAAATCTTACTGTTATCGTCAGGTATGTCAAGAAAAAATAATTTGTTGGCTATGAATAGTCTGTAAGATCTTAGTGCCAAAAAAGAAATTAAAGTGAAACAAAAGTCCCCTTCATCGATGAAGGGGACTTTTTCGAGTAATATGGCACCGGCAACACTCTAAGCAAACGGCTTGCATTACCGACCATAGGCTTTTGTTTTAAATATTTGTGCCTTGAAACTGCAGAACGAGTCTATTCTGGTTTTTCTTCAGAGTTATGTTCTTCCTGGGGTGCTTCTTCGGTTCTAATCTTTTCGATCTCTTCTTCAAGAGATGCGGCTTCAGCTTTCAACTCATCAATCCTTTCCAGGATATCTTTGACGGCCGCCTGATTCATAATATTCTTCTGCCCCGCTTCGCGCAGGTCGTCGATGATCTTACCGAGTTCACCATGAGCGGCATTAATCTTCTTGTGTATGGCTGACAGGTCAATCTTCTTCTGCACCAGCTTTTTGTACTGATTCGCTTTGAATGTTGCCGTCGACCATGCATGTTTAGTGCTGCCCCAAATCTTTTCGGTAGTTTCTTTCAGGGTTTCAGTCTGGTCTTCCTGCGGCTCCGGTTGTTGTTCGGTGTCAGGGGCTTGTTCCTCGAGTTTTTTTTTCTGATCGTCCATGTCATCCTCCACAATTATTTTTCAAAGAGTTTATCATCGTCTAACAGAGGGTCAAGGTTGCCACTTTTTAATATGATTCCTTGCTCATGGCAGTGCTATCGTCTAAACTGTGCGAGTTTATAATTTCAAGGAGGGTAATTATGGCTTCAGCTGAAAGAGGACAGACCAGGTACCAGATTAATTTGCGGCGCTATTTGCGAGAAACTGGTGTTGATCGCGATCTGACCCGAATTATTTGTGAAATAGCCAATGCTTCAAAATATATCATCAATGCAATCCGCACTGGTGATCTCGGTGTTGCGGGAACGTCCAACCTCTATGGTGAAGAACAACTGGAACTTGATGTTCTGTCTGATCGCATCATTCAGAAGCGGCTGATGTATTCTGGTGTTATTGCCAAGATGGCTTCGGAAGAGGTGGATGAAGTTGTAGAAGTAACAGTGCCGAACAATGGCCGTTATTCTATTGCCTTTGACCCTCTCGATGGCTCTTCACTGGTTGATGTTAATCTTGCTGTCGGAACGATTGTTTCGATTTACGAGGGTGATAATCTTTTACGGCCTGGCCGTAATCAGGTTGCCGCCCTTTATGTTCTTTATGGCCCACGTACAACCATGGTGGTCTCAACCGGCAAGGGTGTGCACGAGTTTGCCATGAACCAGCTGATGGAATTCGACCTGGTTCAGGAAAATATCCAGTTGGAAGGCCCGGCCAAGATCTATGCGCCAGGTGGTTTGCGCAGCAAATACACCAAGGGGACTTTGGATTTTGTTCGCTCCCTCGAAGCCAATGGTACGAAGCTACGGTATTCCGGTGGCTTTGTTCCAGATATCAACCAGGTTCTTATAAAGGGCGGTGGAATCTTTTTGTATCCGCACCTGACCGATAATCCCCAAGGTAAGTTACGTCTCCTTTATGAGTTGAACCCCATGGCCTTTCTGGTTGAACAGGCCGGAGGTGCTGCTTCGAATGGTAGGCAGAGAATCCTGGATATTAATCCTGAGAACCTTGATCAGTGTGCACCGGTATTTATCGGTACCAAGGATGCTGTGGCGCAGGCTGAGCAGTTTATTCGTGAGGAAGAGGGCTGAGGGACGTTGGTTTCTACTTAAAGCAAAAGGGGGATACGTATCAAGTACGTGTCCCCCTTTTTTATTAAAGTCATTTATTACGGGAACATTTACTTGTTACGTGTCCCAATCGTTCAATAAAAAGGCCCGGCAGAATAATCTGCCGGGCCTTTTTATTACAGCGCGTACTGGCAATTACTCAGCCAGTTCCTTACCTTTTTCGTAGCCCATGCTGTAGGCCTTTTTGTTCAGGTCTTTAAAGGCCGCAGGGACCTTACGCAGCACGGCTTCCTCGCCGGATTCTCTGGCAACCACACCGGTCAAGCCGATAACTGCACCGAGAGCAACCACGTTGGCGACGATCTCACGACCGATATCTTCTTTAGCCATGCGCATGATCGGCAGGCGAAGGACCTTGAAGTCGCCTTTTGGAGCAGTATGCACGAAGTCTGCGTCGATCAGAAGCAGGCCGCCTTTTTTGATGCCGTTTGCGTACTTGTCTGCTGCTTCCTGGGTCATTGCCAGGCATGCATCAACAATCGTTGCTTTTGGATAGTCGATAGGTGCATCGGAGATGATGACCTCCGACTTGGAAGCGCCACCGCGGGCTTCAGGGCCGTAACTTTGAGATTGTACGGCACTTTTGCCTTCGATGATGGACGCTGCTTCCGCGAGGATAATTCCGGCGGTGATCAGGCCTTGACCACCCGCACCGGAAAAGCGAAGCTCATAACGTTCAGCCATGGTTCTTTCTCCTTTTCGTGGTGATCAGGCGCCTTGCGCCTTTTTGATTACGTCAGCGTACTGAGCAGTATACTCAGGCTTCTCGGTGTCTTCGAATAACACGCCAGTTAGGAATTTGCCTTCAAGTTGCTCGGCGGTCATCTTGGCTGCTGCCTTGACAGGAACGGCCTCAGCTTTGAGGCGTTTCATCATGTCGATGACTGAGCGGAACTTGTTGCGGCGACCGTATGTGGTCGGGCAGTCATCGATGACTTCGATGATCGCCATACCTTTGTGTTGAATACCCTTAACGATCAGCTTGTCAATCTCGCGTGGGTGAGCTGCAGTGGTCCGCGCTACAAAAGTAGCGCCAGCACCGATAGCTAACTTGGAGATGTCGAAGATTGGATCTGGGTTGCCATAAGGTGTTGTCGAAGCCAGGTCACCAGTTGGTGTACAGGGCGAGAACTGACCACCGGTCATGCCGTAGATGTAGTTGTTCATCAGTACGTAGGTCATGTCGATGTTACGACGACAGGCGTGGATGAAGTGGTTACCACCGATAGCAGTACCGTCACCGTCACCGCCACAGCAGATGACGTTCATTTCCGGCTTGGCCATCTTAACACCTGTTGCGAAAGCAGCTGCACGACCGTGAGCGGTATGCAGGGTGCAAGCATCCAGGTAACCAGGCAGTCGGCTTGCGCAACCGATACCGGAGACAATGGCCGTGTTTTTGCGATCAAGCTCGCAAGTGTCCATAGCCCGGATCAGGCCCTTCATAACAATGCCGTGGCCACAACCGGGGCACCAGATGTGTGGTAGCTTGCCGGGGCGGATCGACTTTTCATAATCGTAAGCCATTTAGAGTACCTCCTTGACCTTGTCCATGATCTGACCGGGATTGATCGGATCTCCGTCAACCCTGCCCTCATGGACCACAACGCAGTTACCCTTGGCAACGCGCTCAACTTCGAGGACCATCTGGCCGAGGTTCATTTCGGCGACGACGATCGCTTTCGCTTGCTCTGCCAATTCAGCCGTGCGTTTCGCCGGGAAAGGCCAGAGAGTGATCGGGCGGAACATGCCAGCTTTGACACCTTCTTTACGTAATTCGTTGACTGCGTAACGGGCGGAGCGAGAGGTTGAACCATAAGCCCAGATAACGACTTCAGCATCTTCAGTCAGGTACTCCTCGGATGACTCGATGTCAGCGATATTATCCATGACCTTATCGATCTGACGACGCTCTTCAGCGTCAACAAGGCTTGCTTTTGTGGTCGGGAAACCGTCATCAGCCTTGTTCAGGCCGGTGACGTGATACTTGTATTCAGAGCCGAAGTCTGCCAAAGGCGGAATCTGCCCTTTAGTGGAATCGTAAGGCTTGTAGTCTGCAGGGCTGACAGACGGTGCTTCACGATCAATGACTTCCAGTTCACCCGGCTCAGGAAATTCGATGCGCTCGCGCATGTGACCGACGATCTCGTCAAAGAGGACCTGTACCGGCATACGGTATTTTTCGGCCAGGTTAAAGGCGCGAACCGTTTCGGTAAAGATTTCCTGGCAAGAATCAGGAACCAATGCGATAGCCGCATGGTCACCATGTGTACCCCACATGGCCTGCATGACGTCTGATTGGCCAGGGCCAGTCGGCATACCGGTTGAAGGACCACCGCGCATAACGTTTATGATAACGCAGGGAACTTCGGCGATGCAGGCATAACCGATCAACTCCTGCTTGAGGGAGACGCCGGGACCTGAAGTAGCAGTGATCGACTTGGACCCAGTCAAAGAAGCGCCGATGACTGAAGCCATAGCAGCGATTTCATCTTCCATCTGGATAAATTTTCCACCGACCTTGGGAAGTTCGATTGACAAAACTTCAGCGACCTCGGTCGAGGGTGTGATGGGGTAACCACCGAAGAACTTGGCGCCGGCGTAAACTGCACCTTGAGCACAAGCTTCGTTCCCCTGTAACAGAGCAACTTTTTTAGCCACGTTCACTCTCCTCTTATTGAAATAGATTGATTATTCGTCGTGGACTTTGATGGCAAAGTCAGGGCAAAGCAATTCGCACTGCATGCACTTGATGCAGTCTTCAGGTCGTGGGGCAGTGACCAAAAAGACATCCATCTCCAGGACATTCTTCGGGCAGAATTCGACGCAGATACTGCAACCTTTGCAGTTACGCTCGATGATTTCGAGTCTGGCACCACTCATTCTGGTTCGTCTCCTTTGTACTAGATTTTTAGCGTAAA
>JAOUDB010000230.1 GCA_029859485.1 Desulfuromonadales bacterium
AAGTTGGGTGATGCGTTCAAAGAGGCCCTGGAAAAAACTACGCTCGTGAAGATTGTTCTCGTCGAGAACGAGGGCCTGGAGGTGGTCTTCACGTGCCAGTTTAATCCGTTCCAGCAGCTGTGGATCGGGTTGAAAAATGCCCCTGTCGTGCAGGAGATCGAGGGTGTTCAGAAGGTCCTGTTTAGGGCCGACGATTTCAACTTTGGCCATGCGGATGATCATAATCACCCCCTGGCAGGATGGCTGCCAGATGCCGTTTCAAAACATCGTGCAATAACTCGTCATTCAAGGCCAAGAGACGCTGGCACCAGGCGCAAGCGGCTTCTTCAAGGGCAGTTCCTTCACCCTTAAGCTGCTCTTCCTGTTCAGCCAACAACCTTCGACAGCGAGCCTCCTCGATCGCTTTGGTATCAGAGCACTCGCTCAGCAGAGTTGAAAACTCCCGGACTTGCCACTCCTCGGCACGTGCCTGCTCTGCAGACACTTCAGCCTGGATGCGCTTCTCCAGTTCAATAATATTGTCCAACAAGCCATCAGTCATAATCCAACCATGTGTTTGTGCTAATAACATCAGTATATCAGAGCGCCTCATCTTTGCAGGAAAGCGCCCTTGAGGTAATTTCGTGACCTTTTTTGAAGAATATGTTATTTGTGCGCGAGCTATTTTTAACCTTGTCAATATGATTTTTTATTTATTAAGCGGGGAACGCCTTGTCTACCGACGCCCATCTGCTTAAAACTCTGGAACGACGCAACCGCGAACTCGAAGTTCTCATTGAGATCGGTAAGGCTTTAACCTCTACCGTTGAACTTGAGAACGTGCTGACCCTGATCATGGATCAGGTCGGGCGCTTGTTGAAAACCCAGTCCTGGTCATTGCTTCTGCGCGATGAGGAAACCGGCGACTTGACTTTTGAAATCGCAGTTTCCCCGGCAGCAGAGAAACTCAAAGGAATGAGGGTTGCTTCCGGTGAAGGGATTGCGGGCTGGGTCTCCGAGCACGGTGAAGCTTTGGTCATCCCTGATGTCACCAGCGATGAACGTTTTTCCAACCAGTTTGACATAGCCTCCTCTTTTATCACCCAGTCGGTCCTCTGTGTCCCGGTTCGCAGTAAAGATCAGGTCCTCGGCGTGATCGAGCTGGTTAACGGCCCCAACGAAAAAATCTTTAAAGACGCAGACCTGCAGATTCTACTGACCATCGCCGACTATGCAGCGATAGCCATCGAAAACGCCCGCAACTTCATGCGCATCAGTGAGCTGGTCATCACTGACGACCTCACCGGTCTCTACAACGGCCGTTACCTGCACACCCTGATTGAAGAGGAGATTGAGAGGGTTCGTCGTTTCGGCGGCAAGCTGTCTCTGATCTTCATCGACCTCGATTTCTTCAAAAAAGTCAACGACACCTGTGGCCATCTGGTCGGTAGCCGCACCCTTGCCGAGATCGGCAAGCTGATCAAAGATAACGTTCGCAAAATCTGTAAGTCGGCCCGCTACGGCGGCGACGAGTTTGTTATCGTGCTGCCGAACACCGGCAAGAGCGGAGCCATGACCTTGGCAACCAAGCTCTGCGAGCTGTTCCGTGCTTATGATTTCCGCGACGACAACGACATATCCTTTAAAATGACAGCAAGCTTCGGTATCGCCACTTTCCCCGACGATGCTGATTCCAAGGATGATTTGATTCGCTTGGCTGATCAGGCGATGTACCGTGTTAAAGAATCCACCCGCGACGCGGTCCTTTCTGTCTGAATCTACTCAGAAGCCCTTCGGACGATCTTGAAGAGGGTCCAATAGATTCCTAAGCGGAGGCAGCAGTGGCCCATCACACTTCCCGCGCTTCTTATCAGAAACTGTCCAATCGTCTGAACCTTTCTCCCCAGGGCGCTCCTCCCTCAGAATTGCTTTACCGCATTATCGACCTCCTCTTCAGCACCGAGGAGGCGGAGCTGGTTGCAGCACTGCCTATCAAACCCTTTACTGCTTCACAGGCGGCAAAAAACTGGAAGGTCACCGAGGTGGCTGCCGAAAAGTCCTTGCAGCGGCTGGCTGGCAGGGCTCTGCTGATTGACTTTCAACTCAATGGCAAAACGGAATATCTTCTGCCACCCCCTATGGCCGGATTCTTTGAATTTGCCCTTATGAGAACCCGCGATGATGTTGATCAGAAGGTATTAAGTGAACTCTACGAGCAGTACATTACTGTTGAGGAAGATTTTGTTCGCGAACTGTTTCTCACCGGTAACACCCAGCTCGGCCGGGTGTTTGTTCAGGAAGAAGTCCTGAGCAGTGAAAATGCTCTGCATGTTCTGGATTACGAGAGGGCGACAGAGGTTATAGAGACAGCGACCGATATTGGGATTGGTCTCTGCTACTGCCGCCACAAGCGTCAACATCAGGACCGTGCCTGTGACGCCGAGATGGATATCTGCATGACCTTTAGTTCTGTGGCCTCCTCTCTCATTCGTAGCGACTATGCCCGTCGTGTCGAACCTTCGGAGTGTAAAGAGCTGCTGCACAAAGCCTGTGAGCAGAACCTGGTTCAATTTGGCGAGAATGTTCAGAACAAGGTGAGCTTCATCTGCAATTGCTGCTCTTGCTGTTGCGAAGCCCTGCTTGCCGCGCAACGTTTCGGTTATGAACACCCGGTACATACCAGCAACTTTATCGCGAGGGTAGAGGATAACTGCAGCGGTTGCGGTCGTTGTCTCTCTTCCTGTCCGGTCAAGGTCATATCTCTTGAGACCGAACAGACTGATGGTTCTGGTTGTAAGCGAGCCGTCATCGAAGAGGCCCTCTGCCTCGGTTGCGGAGTCTGCGTACGTAACTGCCGACTTTCCGCCCTGACAATGGTCTCCCGCACCAGTCGTGTGATCACACCGGTCAATTCAACTCACAAGAGTGTGCTGATGGCGATTGAGCGCGGCAAGCTGCAGAATCTGATCTTCGATAATCAGGTGCTTTGGAGCCATAGGGCCCTTGCCGCGCTGCTTGGTGTCATCTTGAAGCTGCCGCCGATAAAAAGGGCGCTGGCTTGTGAACAGATTGGATCACGTTACCTCGGCACACTCTGCGAGCATTACGACGCCAGGCAGAGGCCTTGAATGTCGGTATTTTTTGATGTTGGCAACAAATAGAAATAAAAAAGGCCACCAAGGATCGAACCCTGGCGGCCTTTGTTTTAGCTTCTTAAATGTCTTGATTTATAAGAAGGATTATCTGACTAGGTGCATGCAAGGGTAGAAGGAGGCTAGAGTTTACTGTTTATCCTCTCGCATTGTTTTCGTACTACTGAATTGCCCGAAATGCGAAATTACTGCAAACCCTGCAATGTAAGAAAGCCCCCGATCCAAAGATTGAGAGCTTTCATGTTTTTACAGACCATATTCTATAGTGTGATGGGCACTAGGTCGCCACACGATGGGCTCCAACCGACATTCCTCCTAGACGGCCAGCAAACTCATGGAGGAATTCGGCCCTTTTAACTAATTCAGTGTCATCCGTTTCTGCGAGAACATAATTTGCTATCTCTTTCAACTGATTAGAACCTCTCGACCGCAATGCTTCAGAGACTGATTGATTCAATGGGAAGATAATTCCAAAGAGCTCGGCAAAAATATCCTCGTCCCACGCTTCAACCAACTCCAAAACTGAATGGCTAGCCTCAAATCTCACAGCATGAGAGCGATTCATATTAACCTGTTCTGCTCTAACCAAAGCCATTTCAACATTGATTTGCATCTTGGAAAAACGTTCACTGAGTTCTAACGGAACATCGTTGTCACTAATCAGTCCTTGTAAAAAAACCAGCAGACTTGATAAATTTCCCTCAACCATCGCTCGCTCAAGCCAAAACGATTCCTGCTCAGTCCCTTTAACTGCTGACTTAGACATTTCTATGTAGAATTGAGCAGTTCGAGCTCGCAATCGAACCGCATTATCTAAAACTTTCTGAATGCCAGCAACAAATGAAGTCTTAGGAACTAATGCGCTTTCGATCCAAAACTGATATAGGGAGCGAAAGTGGTCTAACACTTTCCCCTTCCTCGGGAATTTACTCAAGTAACAGTTTGCCCCCAACGCATAAGCTTCTGAGATGATATCTGGAGAGCACTCACCAGAAAGAATAATTACTGGTGTTTTATGCCAGGTGGGGCTGGCCTTAATGCGTTGCAGCAGATCCAAGCCTTTTCCATCGGGGAGTTGCACATCTGATAGGATTAAGTCTACAGGCGATTTCTTACGTTCTCTTTCCGCGAGTAGGCAACATGCCTCATCAACGGTGGTCGCATGAATTATCTCTCCCTTGAAACCAAAACTCTCAAAGGACAACTTAACCACGTTTGCAAGGCTGGGATCGTCTTCAATATGCAAGATAGTCTGTTGTGACATTTTCATTTTAACTCCCCCATTACTCTCATAAACCTACATCAATAAGACATCGCTAATTTACATCAGTAGAATGTTGAGTTCAAGGGTATGGGTTTCTTATTTATCCAATCATTGTTTTGAGTTGTTCAGATTGGCCGAAATGCGAAATTCTTACTGACCCTGCAATCTAGGAAGGCCGAACGCTTCCAAGCAGACGTGACAAAAAGAAACGACCCCTGAGGACAATACCCAGAGGCCGCATCAGCAGGACCTGTTCTTAAAAACAGGTTATTTATCACTAACTGCTTCAGCTATATTTTTCAAGTGAAAACATGCCGTTCAACAAGAAGTCGTTTTTTCCCTCAGAAGTCGTGACTTGTTAGAAACCGTCCTCAGCTTGAAACTCGACTTTCAACCTGTACATAAACGGGGGAAGCTTACGAGTACAATATGACGACCGGGCTTCATTTCCCCTGCCGTCATTAAATTCTTCACAGACAATAGTTTCAACTATGGTATCTTCAGGTACAGTAGGCCTTTGGAGGATTTTTCCTGCCCGCGAATGAGGTGAGAATAACCCGGGAGGCGGCCGCCTAATAACAGATATATGTTTCTGAGTATATAACATTGTCGAAAGCGATAAACCTGTTTCTCAAGAACGACCCATGTTTGCAAGGATGCTCAATGAAGTTTCTCACAAGCCAGTTGTTGTCTCTTCTTCTCCCGGTACGCTCTCGCCCGAATATCAGGGCCCT
>JAOUDB010000018.1 GCA_029859485.1 Desulfuromonadales bacterium
GAGACGTTTGCTTGGGTATGACAAGGTCATCAGCAGAGCTTTTGAGAGGGGCTCCGGAGTCAAGTGAGATCGGCATAAAATAGAACAGAGAACCAAGAGCAAGAACAACAACAAAACCCAGAACAAAGGCACCCCAGCCACGACCAGATGAAGGTTGGGCTTCAGGCGTCTCTGCAGCTTTGTCATCAGAATTGGAATCTGGCAACTGCGCCTGATCGCCTTCCTGAGGAGCATTCAGACGGGCCAAAAGATCATCGCTGTCAAGACCAAGGTGGCGGGCATAAACCCTGACAAAACCGGTGACATAAGCTTGTCCCGGAAGGGCCTCGAACTGGCCCTGCTCCATACTTTCCAGGTAAACTTTTCGAATGCGGGTATGCTCTGCGACATCCTTGAGAGAATAACCAAACTGTTCGCGTTTAGACTGCAGTTCCTTGCCCAGGTTTTGTGCAGAACTTGTTATCATTCGTCGATTATTTTCAGGTACTTGGTAGCTAATCGGGCGGAATCACTCTGGGGATCCAGGCGAATCACCTCACGGAAAGACGTTCTGGCCTTATCGGCATCCTTCAGCTTCATGTGAAGCAGACCCTGCCAGTAAAAAGCATCGGTGTATCCTGGAGCCAGCTCTACTGTACGAGTGAACATATCGAGGGCTTCAGCAGGACGGTCCTGGTTGTAATAGAGTTCGCCTAAACGATATGACGCGGGATAATAGCGAGGATTGAGCTCGAGCGCTTTGAGATAAGCGCGTTGAGCAGCCGCATAATCCTGTTTCTCGTAGTTGGCCATGCCGATTCCGGTCCAAGCCACCTCAGGGCGGTCGAAGAGTAGATTGTCCGCAGCCTTACGAAAGGCTTCAATGGCATCGTCATAGCGCTTCATCGAAAGATAAAGTGAGGCCACGTTGTTATAATACTTGGGATCGTTGTCGCTTAACTCAACGGCTCTCAGAAAGTGCTTTTCCGCGAGTTCATGGGCCTGCTTCTGCCAGTAAGCCCAAGCCAGGCCATCCTGAATCTCAGGATCTTTGTTATCGTATTTTTCTGCCTCGAGAAATTCCTTAAGGGCTCCGGTCGGATTCTGCTCATTCAGTGAAGAGACGCCGAGCATGTAATGGTATTCCGACTTTTTACCGACCTCCTGCCTATCTTCTACCGGGACACAGGCGGCCAGAGAAGCAGCAAAAAAGAGTAACAGAAACCAAATCAGACGGGATTGCATAACATAGACCTCTCAAATAACACCTCTTAGAGTGAGGCAAGGATACGACCCACGGTTTCTCTTAACTTGAGCCGTCGGCGATTCATCTCTTCTGGCGACGGCGGAGTCTTGCGCGCACGCAGACTTGGCCGCTTGGCACGCATTGCCTCGACTGCTGCCAGGAGGTCATCCACATTCTCAGTGGACTCCGGTTCCTGAGCAACTTGCGGAGGAACATTGTCACTTTGGGCAGGAGTCTTCTTTACCTCCAAACCATTGCTGGTTTGGCTGGCCGAGGATGCTTTTTTTTCTGGAGAAGGCGCTGGTTTGACTGGCTGGGCTGGCTCGACAGGGCGCGGTGCGGCCTGCTTATGAGGAGTTGCAGCCGGAGCGACCTCCTCTTGCTGAGACAGACCGGGCTTAAGGGGCAAGGAGGCCCAAAGCATTTCCTGATCAGCCTCATCAAGCAGGTGGAGATCCTGATCTGTCATCAGAAAACCCATCGACTCTATCAGGTTCAGGCCCTGATCCAATAGATTATCGACATCTTGTTCTGGAACAAACTGAGGATCGCTGACGTAGAAGGCCAGCAAGTGACTTTTGTGTAGATGAAAGACAGCAACCGTACCAACACCCGCCTCAGCCTGATATTGACAGAGGTAGGCGCTGGCTTGTTGTGCAGAGATACCCGGCAAAGCCAGCTGCACCTCACGCATGGACCGGAAGAGAGCGACAACTTTACTGGCGGGAAGGTTGATTGCATGAATCGATTTATCCCATGTAAACATCTAAACCTCCTGCCTTCGCCCCGAGTCCACTAACTGAACCCGGATCACAAGAGCACACTTGGAACGGTAAGCCTTTAGCGGTAGGCCTGTTCTGTTGTTCAGGCATTACGCAATCAGGCATGTTCCGGTCTTTACAAACCTTCAAAGGCGGTCAGGGCCTGGAAACGACGAAAGCGCTCCTCGACCTCTGACCAACTCAGCTTACGTAATCGATTCAGGCTGAAATCTTCAACGGTAAAAGAAGCCATAACACTGCCAAACACCGTTGCCTTACGAATCGTTTCATCGGAGAGGTTGTTGGTAGCAGCCAAATAGCCCATAAAACCGCCAGCAAAGGTATCACCTGCTCCGGTTGGGTCAAAGACTTCTTCAAGAGGATACGCCGGCGCAGAAAAAATCGAGTGTTCGGTGAAAACCAGAACACCATACTCACCACGCTTGACAACCAGGGTTTTCGGCCCCATCGCCAAAACCGCACGGGACGCCTTGACCAGGTTAGCCTCGTCAGCCAGCTGGCGAACCTCTGCTTCATTAATCACCAGGATATCAACGTGACCGAGAGTGCGGACCAGCGCTTCACGTTTGCCTTCTATCCAGAAGTTCATAGTGTCACAGGCGATCAGCTTGGGACGCTCAACCTGGTTCAGCACTTCAAGCTGCAATTCAGGATCAATATTGGCGAGAAAGACGTATTCAGCCTTGCGATAGGATTCCGGCAATTGCGGGTGGAATGTTTCAAATACGTTAAGGTGTGTCTCCAGTGTTTGAGCCTCACTTAGGTCATAACCGTAACGTCCCTTCCAACGGAAAGTATCGCCCGGTCGGGTCTGAAGTCCGGCAAGATCAACACCTCGAGAGCGGAGGAACTCTTTAGGCTCTTCCGGGAAGTCATCGCCAACAACTGCAACCAACTGAACACCGGTAAAGAAACTGGCGGAGGTCGAGAAATAAGTCGCTGAGCCACCAAGGACGTCATCACCACGGCCAAAAGGGGTTTCAACACTATCAAAAGCAACGGAACCGACAACAAGAATATCCATGAGAGCCTTTCATGATCATTTTATCCGAAATTACAATAATTCATCATTTAAGCAAATCTAACAACTTTTAGCAATGCTAGTCATCGACTCTAATCAAGATATTTGCCGAGGAGCAGGGCCAGATCCTTACGTGCCCGTTCCGGGATCTTTGCAGGATCAGTCATAATAGCAAACTGCAGTGAGTCTCCGCAGGAACAGCCGGCATCAGAGGCGAGGGAAGAGACGGCTTCTTTAATGATATTGCGCGCCATGGTAACGTTCTGCTTAATAATGGCCAGAACAGCCTCGACAGTCACGTCATCGTGACCTTCGTACCAGCAGTCGTAATCCGTTGCCAGGGCGACGGTGCCGTAGCAAATTTCAGCCTCACGTGCCAGCCGTGCTTCAGGGATATTGGTCATACCGATGACATCGACCCCCCAGGAACGATAAATTTTCGACTCGGCACGCGTAGAGAAGTTGGGCCCTTCAATACAGATGTAAGTACCTCCCTTATGTACCGTCGCGCCGGCACGCTGCCCGGCTTCAACCAGCACGTCGCATAACTCAGAGCAGACCGGGTCGGCAAACTGAACGTGCCCGGTGACACCCTTGCCGAAAAAGGTTGATGCGCGTTTGCCTTGGGTCCGATCGAAGAATTGATCCGGGATCACGATGTGCCCAGGCACGATCTCTTCTTTCATACTGCCAACGGCAGAGACAGAGATAATCCTCTGCACACCGAGTTTTTTCATGCCATAAATATTGGCGCGATAAGGGACTTCCGAAGGCAGAAACCGATGTCCACGCCCGTGCCGTGGCAAGAAGACCATCTTCACATCACCGAGCATCCCGGTGATAAAGGCATCGCTCGGCTCACCAAAAGGAGTCTCAAGTCGAACCTCTTCGATATTTGTAAGCCCTTCGATTTCGTAAAGGCCGCTGCCTCCGATTACGCCAATTGTCATCTGATGCATGGTTCTATCCTCCAAAGTTAATTAAAGCTGTAAACTGTAGAAGTTCGGATTAATAACCCAAACAAAGGCTATAAGGATTTAACGCACAGGCGCGAAGAGGTAGAGAAAGCCAGCAAAGAAAACCACGTCAAAAAGTGAGGACATCACCCTTTGTGTCTTTCTTGGCTAATCTTAGCGTCTGCATTGGTCTTTTGATTTCAGCTCTTACCTGTTTTGGTGTAAAGATATATTCCCTTTGTTTGGCTTATAGACCCGTGAAAGCTTGATTGTAAAAGACAAACGAATCAACAGCCTTGAGTTTTTTCTTACAGCTTAAAGCTTATCGTTTACGGCTGTCCTTCAAGCTTCCCTTTGAGCTGGCCACAGGCGGCCGAGATATCCTGTCCCTTGCCTGCCCTGCGAATGGCGACAATTTGTCGATCCAGAAGATAGGTTTGGAAGCTGCGAATCGCCTGCTCATCTGGCGCTTTAAATCTTGAGCCAGTATGCTCATTGAATGGGATCAGGTTCACTTTGCCTTTGATCCCATGAAGCAGCTTGACCAGTCGCCTGGCATCCGCCTGGCTATCGTTGACTCCGCGGATCAGGATATATTCAAAAGTAATCCGTTGATGGGGGGGCAACGGGAATTGACGACAGGCCTTCATCAGCTCCGCTAACGGATAGCGCCGATTGACCGGCATCAACTGATCACGGACTTCGTCCGTCGTCGCATTAAGAGAGACGGCGAGACCAACCTTGATACGACGACCAAGTTCAAGCATTTCCGGAACCAGTCCGCAGGTAGAGAGCGTTATCCTGCGGCTACCGTAATCAAAACCGGCCGGGGCATAAAGGATTTCCAGTGCCGTGACGACATTGTCAAGGTTATGAAGCGGCTCTCCCATCCCCATCAGGACAATATTATTGACAGTGAAGTCCTTGCGTACAGCACAAACCTGGTTGACAATTTCGCCGGCGCTCAAGTTTCTCTCCAAACCAAAAGTTCCCGTGAGACAAAAAGAGCACTGCATGGCACAGCCAACCTGGGTGGAGATACACAAGGTGTTACGGTCACCTTCCATAGGAATCAGGACGGTTTCCACACTTTTGCCATCATCTAGACGAAAAAGAAACTTGCGTGTGCCATCCGTGCTGACCTCAACAGCCTCCTCGGAGAAGGTCGAAATAGTCGCACGGCGGGCAAGTTCCTCACGGAAATCTTTGGCCAGATCGGTCATCGCAGAAAAATCTGTAACCTTGCGCTGATAGATCCAACGCAAAACCTGCACGGCCCGGAACTTTTCCTTACCCATTCCCGACAAAAATTCGACAAGCGCGTCTGGGCTCAAGCCTTTAAGATCAACACGTTGATCATTTTCTGGTATTTCATTCAAGGAGTACAACCTGTTCAACATAATTTATAACAAGAAAGGGTTCGGACAAGGTTCTCAAGTGACACCTCAATACTTGACTGCAAAAAAATGAAGCCCCTCGGATTGTACCGAAGGGCTCAAGGTGACTCAAGTCTTTCCTCGTTGGCAAAGCTTAAAGAAGCTCCAGGCCCGAGAAGAAATAAGGGATTTCGAAAGCTGCGGTTTCAGGGGCATCGGAGCCATGAGTTGCATTCTCGCCAATGCTGGTGCCGAACTCTTTGCGCATTGTGCCTTCTGCAGCTTCAGCCGGGTTAGTTGCTCCCATCAGATCACGCCATTTGAGGATCGCACCTTCGGCTTCAAGAGTCATGACAACACAGGGGCCACTGCTCATAAAGTCAGTCAACTCGGCGAAGAAAGGACGTTCATTGTGAACATAGTAAAAGCCCTCAGCCTCGACCTTGCTCATATAGAGCTTCTTGATGCCAACGACCTTGAAACCTTCTGCATAGATACGGGCGAGAATTTTGCCAGCGTTACCGGCTGCGAATGCATCGGGCTTGATGATTGCGAATGTGCGTTCCATAATATCCTCCAATAGAGATTAATGAGTTAATTAAGCCTCGCGCTTTTAACATCGGAGCCGACAAAAGTCAAGGCAATCGACAAGGCCGGACAAGGGGGAGTTTGCTTTCATGGACTGGTCAGCAGGATTTGGCTTCACAGTAAGATCGAGGGTCAAATAACTACAACCAAACGCCCCCCTGAAGAAGGCCAGGGGATATCATCAAGCAAAGGCCAGACCGGTCAAAAAACCTTTTACCACAGAGTCACAGAGGGCACAGGGGGAGCCAAAAATCTCTCTGTGTCCTCTGTGACTCAAGAGAGTGGAGTGAACGGGTGATAAAGGATTAGCCCCTTCATCGAAGCAAACTACGAGGGGTCAAACCCTCTCTGCTGAGGAAAGATGGGCTTTAACCATATCAAAAACCGTGTCGACCGGGATACTTAAACCGCACTCTGTATCAAGCTCACAGGTTTTACGAAGACACGCAGAACAATCCATCGCTGTCGAGACATGGCTGTGGTTGCTGCCACGCGGTGCATTGCGCTTGGGATCAGTCACTCGAAAGATCGACACTGTTGAAGTGCCGACCGCAGCCGCAATATGAATCGGCCCGGTATCACTGCCAACGACCAGGTCAGCCTTGGCCAATAATGCAGTCAAGTCTTTCAGGCTACCCCGAGGCCAGACAAGAGCCCTGTTGTTGCAAGCCCGCTGAATGCTCTGAACTGCAGAAAGTTCCTGGTCATTACCCCAGGTCAGAACAGGCTTGATTCCAAGCTCATCGATCAGCTTGTTAGCCAAAGCTTGCCATGAGATCAATGGCCAGTGTTTGGTCACCCAGGTTGTACCATAATGCAGAACAACCAACGGTGAACCGGAAAAGTTTTCCGCATTCAGCTTTTGAACCACCTGCATGGCCGCAGCAACGCTAACCGGAAGTGGTCCAGCATTGATGATTTCAGTGCCATCAGGAAAAGCCGTCCTGGCGATTGCGATTGATCGATCCGTCACGTGATAGTCATTCGCGCTAAGCGGGACCTTACGGTTGGTCGCCAGCAAGTTAAGACTTTCCCTGACCCCCCCCCGGTCAAAGCCAAAGCGCAGCGGCGCTCCCGAGGAGAGTGTAAACATGGCGCTCTTGGCATTCCCCTGCAGGTCGAGGACACAATCGTAGCGACTCTTACGAACGTCCCTGATGATCGATAGCGCTCCATGAAGAGAGGCCTTCACTCCAGACTTGCGCCAGGCCCTGGTGTCGATTCGATAAAGGTTGTCTATCATTGGATGATCATCAAGAAACGGGGAGAAAGATTGCTCAACCAGCCAATCAATCTGCATATCTGGATCTGCACTTTTCAGATAGGCCAGAACAGGCAAAGCATGGACAACATCACCAAGGGCGCTGACTTTAACGATCAGGATTTTCATAAAGCAATACCCGGAGGTTCCCTGGTGAAGACTGGACAGACATAACGTGCAGACAGCACAATCGTTGGCTCGGCAGGTATGTTATTCAGCCCAAGAAATTTTGAATAGTTTTAACAGTTTGCCTAAGGTTTGCGCTTTTAGCACCGAGCGTTCGAAAAGTCAAGATGCGCACAAACTACGACGGGGAAGCAACCTTACAACTTAACTGTCGGAGGTTCCTTATCAACGACCTTTTCAACTTCAGAGACCGTTGCTTTTCTTACAGGCATGGAGAGGATAAAGTACCCGGCAAGACCGGCCAGAAGAGAACCGGTGAGAATGCCAAGTCGATGCGTCGACAGATAGGCCACCGCATCTCCACCGGTATGTTCAAAAGCCAGTCCGCCGACAAAAAGACTCATGGTAAAACCAATTCCGCATAGGGCCGCGACCCCAAGGATGTGTTGATTTGCAGCCCCTTCCGGAAGCTTGGCAAAACCCATCTTTATGGCTGCCATTGAGAAACCATAGACACCGACCAACTTGCCGACAATCAGCCCCAGCATAATGCCTAATGGAACAGGACTAAAAAGATCAGAGATCTCCATACCGGATAGAGAAATCCCGGCGTTGGCAAAAGCAAAGACAGGCAGGATCATAAAACTGACCCAAGGTGCCAGACTGTGTTCAAGATCTTCAAGGGGAGACTCCTCAGGCTTGTCTTTTTTATGCAGAGGAATAGCAAAAGCCAGGGCGACCCCGGCAAGGGTTGCATGAACTCCAGATTTGAGCACAAAGATCCAGAGAAAAGCCCCGACCCAGAGGTAAGGAGCGAGACTTTCAACTCGCAGACGATTGAACACGAAAAGAATCAGCAGACAGATGTGAGATAGGACGATCATGCTAATGGAGAGATCACCCGAATAGAACAGAGCGATGATGACAATGGCACCCAGGTCATCCATGATTGCCAGGGCGAGCAGGAAGATCTTCAGCGAAGAGGGCACCCGATCTCCGAGCAGAGCCAGGATACCAAGAGCAAAAGCGATATCAGTAGCGGCCGGAATCGCCCAACCGTTGAGCGCAGTTGAGTCGCCAAGGTTAATCAGAACATAGACAAGAGCAGGCACAACCATGCCACCAAACGCGGCTATTCCAGGGAGGATGATCTGGGCGCGACTGGAGAGTTGGCCGACCAGAACTTCACGTTTAACCTCAAGACCGATCAGGAGGAAGAACACGGCCATCAGGCCGTCATTGATCCAGAGCAGAAGGGGTTTGGCGATATGGATCTGGCGTCCCAGGCGAACTTCCAGGGGGGTCTCGAGAAAGTAGTCGTAGAGGGTGTGTAGAGGTGTATTGGCAAAAATCATCGCCAGCAGAGTGGCACACATGAGCAGGATACCGACTGCGGAGTCTTTCTTCAAGAATGCTTTTATATTTTCATTCACAGCACTTCCCCCTTGACGAAAAATACAATGGTTGAATTATAGATGAAAATCATCAGATTGCGAGGGCGACATATCAAAACACAAAAGCGGGTACAGAAAAAATTCTGTTCCCGCTTGCAAAGAAGAAGCAACGACTCCACAGCTTAATCCTGCTAACGGGTTTGTCGTCTAAACCTCAGTAACGCGCGTCAGCGTATTCAACCCAGCCGCCGGCCTCAACCAGAGCCTTGTCAAAAAGACTGATTTCAAACGCAAACGACTTTTCCTGGCCATTGCCTTTGGCAACCACCTTCTGCTCCTGAAGTTGCACCTGGATATCAACCGCACCCTTTGCATCTTTCTCAAGAGCCATCAGGGCGTCGATGTCTGCCTTCGGCAGCTCGATTGCCAGCATACCGCAATTGAACATGTTCTGGCGAAAGATCCTCGCATAGCTCTCGGCAATCACCGTGTGGATATCGTTGACCTCAAACACCCAGGGCGCATGTTCACGGGATGAGCCACAGCCGAAGTTCTCCCGGGTTACGACCACGCGGGCATTTTTCAAGACATCACCATTGGCATCAAACCCTTCCAGCTTAAGGTCCTCCAGGCAATAAGGCTTAAGAGCCTCCTTGGTAACCTCAGTCAGGTACTTGGCCGGGATAATTTCATCTGTATTAATATCGGAACGGTCGAGGACGATCGTCGGACCGCCAAATGTTTTCTTCATCTTAAGACTCCCTTATCGAGAATAATCTCCCTGTCACTTGCGACAGGCTTAATCACAATGAAGCAGAAGATTATTTCAACTTCGTGCTCACCGTGGTGAATAGCGCTTAAAGCGAACGTGCATCCGTAATCACGCCGGTTATTGCCGTCGCTGCGGCCGTTGCCGGGCTCATGAGGTGAACGGTTCCGCCCTTACCCATACGGCCATTGAAGTTCCGGTTGCTGGTCGAAGCGCAGGCTTCGCCTTCCGCCAGAACACCATTACTCATGCCGAGGCAGGCGCCACAAGTCGGGTTAGTCACACAGAAACCGGCATCCATGAAGATCTGAATAAGCCCTTCAGACAGTGCTTCCTGGAAGATTTTCGGTGTCGCTGGAGACACGATGCCGCGAAGAGAATCGGCGATTTTACGTCCCTTCAAAACCTCAGCGGCCTGACGCAAATCTTCAATACGACCATTGGTGCAGGTGCCGATATAAACCTGGTCAATTTTAGTCTCTGACATTTCACTGGCCGGCTTAACACAATCGGGTTTGTAACCGAAAGTTACGTGAGGAACCAGGCTGGTCACATCGTATTCAAGGATCTTGTCATAATCTGCGTCAGCGTCGGCACACCACTTGCTGTACTCTTCAAGAGCAGCATCCTTGCTGGCGAATTCACCTTGGATAAAAGGCCACAGGTAATCAACCGTAACCATATCTGGCTGACAGATCCCACAGGTTCCACCGGCTTCAATGGCCATGTTGCAGAGTGTCATGCGAGCATCCATACTCATCGCCTCTACTACCGGTCCGTGGAACTCGAGGACCCGGTCAGTCGCTCCATTGACACCCAGCTCGCCGATTACAAAGAGGATCACATCCTTGGCATAAACTCCTGGCTGAAGGTTACCGTTCAGATTGATACGAATTGTCTTCGGCTCACGGAAAGCACAAACACCTTTGAGGATGCCGACTTCAAGGTCAGTCGTACCGACACCGGCAGCGAAAGCGCCAAAAGCACCGTGAGTGCAGGTATGGGAATCACCCATAATGGCCGTAAAGCCCGGGCGGATATAACCTTTTTCAGGGAAGAGCGCGTGACATACGCCATTGCGTCCAACGTCAAAGAAATCCTTGATATCATGACGACGGGCCCAATCGCGCAGGATCTTGGCCTGTAGAGCCGTCTTGCTGTCCTTGGCAGGTGTCACGTGATCAATGACGGCCTTGATCTTGGTGTTGTCGTACACGCGGTCCTTACCCCGCCATTCCAGGTCGGCAATGGCAACAGGGGTTGTGATCTCATGACAAAGTACGCGATCCAAGTCAAGCACCTTGGTCCCGGGAAAAGGCTCATCACGAAGATGAGCAGCAAAAATCTTTTCAGCTGTAGTCTGACCCATAATAACTCCTCAAAAAAATCATTAACCGGAGAGTGAAACAAGCCAATGAGTCCTCTGGTTGGGAAGACTCACGACACACTCTTTGCACAATTATGAAAATTCGCCGGCAGGAAAGACTGCCGGCGAATCTGAAACGATTTAAATTTCCACCCTGGTGCGCTGGGCAACATCCAAAGCTTTATTAAGAGCGTTAATGTATGCCTTGGCACTGGCAACAATGATATCTGAATGCGAACCCTGCCCCAAGACCTCGTGGCCTTCATGCTCGAGCCTCACGGTGCACTCGCCCAGTGCATCGGTACCACCCGTTATTGAACCGACGGAATAATTCACCAGGTAAGGCTTCATGCCGGTCAATTTTTTAATCGCTTTAAATGTCGCATCGACCGGGCCATCGCCCATAACGGCCACTCTCTTCAGCTTGCCTTTGACCTCGAGCTCCACAGTCGCAGTTGGCGCTGCAAAAGAACCGGAAGAGACATTCATCTGCACAAGCTTGACAATCTCGGGAACCCGGATAATTTCATCGGCGACGATGGCATCAAGATCTTCATCAAAGATTTCTTTCTTCTTGTCCGCCAAAGCTTTGAAGCGAACGAAGGCTTTCTCAACATCTTCCTTGGGCAAATCATACCCAAGCTCGTTAAGACGAGCGACAAAAGCGTGACGGCCTGAATGCTTGCCAAGAACAAGCTTGTTGGCATTGAGCCCGATCGACTCAGGTGTCATGATCTCGTAGGTTTCCTTGTCCATCAAAACACCATGCTGATGAATACCGGCTTCATGAGCAAAAGCATTGGCGCCGACGATGGCTTTGTTCGGCTGCACGGCTATGCCGGTGACCGTTGAGAGCAAACGGCTGGCCGCATAGATATGCTCCGTGTTGATATTGTTCTCATACGGCATAATGTCTCTGCGAGTCCGTAAGGCCATGACAACTTCTTCAAGAGAACAGTTTCCAGCACGTTCGCCAATCCCGTTGATGGTACACTCCACCTGGCCGGCACCCGCCTGGATCGCGGCCAGTGAATTGGCAACCGCCAAACCGAGATCGTTATGGCAATGGACGGAGATGACAGCCTTTTCAATATTCGGCACATTGTCTTTCAAGTACTTGATGATATTGAAATACTCAAAAGGAATCGAATAACCGACGGTGTCAGGGATATTAACCGTGGTCGCCCCCGCATCGATGACAGCTTCAACCATCTCGGCCAGGAATGGCAAACGGGTCCGTACCGCGTCCTCGCATGAGAACTCGACGTTGGGGGTATAAGATACCGCGTGCTTAACCGCTTTCACTGCCGTCTCGAGAACCTTGGCTGGCGCCATTTGCAGCTTGCGCTCCATGTGAATATCTGAAGTCGCGATAAAGGTGTGGATACGACCGCGATCGCCGGCATACTTCAAGGCATCCCAGGCGCGGTCGATGTCCTTGATGCTGGCGCGGCAGAGGCCCGCAATTTCTGGGCCCTTGATCGTCTGGGCAATCTTTTTAACGGCCTCGAAATCACCATCGGAAGCGATCGGGAAACCCGCTTCGATGACATCGACGTTGAGCTTCTCAAGCTGGCTGGCAATGCGCAACTTTTCTTCGATGTTCATACTTGCGCCAGGTGATTGCTCTCCATCACGCAAGGTCGTATCAAAAATCTTAATCGTCTGGTTCTTACTCATAACTGACTCCTCTAAATGTTCGTCTAATCGCTCACAGGGGCGGGTTCTATCAATCCACTAGCAATGATCTTTAAAACTCTAACGACCAGGTCAAGCTCACCCAGATCGGATTCCACAGAACCACCCCCTCTCAAGGAATTTAACGTTGCCCTGCACCCCTTTGCGTAAAGGTGACAGGTTTGAGGCAAAAAATAAAAAAGCTCCCGCCCCGGTCAGGGGCGAAAGCTAAGCTTCGCGGTACCACCCTGTTTGGTCTCGTCGCAACGAAACCCTTCATTAGCCATTTACGCAGGCTCACGACGGAAATTACTCAAGCTTCTTATTGTGAAGCCCTTTGACGTCCGCAGCTCCGAGGTCAGTTCAAGTCGTTATCTGTACCGGTTCGCAGCACCACCGGCTCTCTGTAACAGCATCAGACCCTACTCGTCCTCTTCAATGCATTTGTGAAACGTTTTGTCAATAAATCAAAAAGCGAACATCTTGTCAAGAAATCAGATGATTTTTATCTTTAAGTATCCCCAGGGCTCTGCTCGTCTTGCTCGGTGTCAGGCTTGACTGTCTCCTCCTTCGGTTTGCGCCGGAAATATTTCAGGAGACTGTTTGCAGGACCCGAGGCCATATACACAGAAGAGATACCAAAGAGCATGATTTCCGGTTGTGCTACGATCACAATAATGAAAATAATCGCCAGAACCAGGAAACTGAAGGGCTGACGCTTAAACAACTCCGGGTCTTTGAACGAGTTATAGCTGTGGTTACTCACCATCAGGTAGGCCAACACATAGATCAGCAGGACAATGGAGGCCTTCTTGATCGTACCCGAACCGCCGAGATGATAGAAAAGCAGAACGCAGGAGGCAACCATACCGGCAGCCGCAGGGATAGGCAAGCCCACAAAACGCCGCGACTCAACCGTGTTGGCCTGCACATTGAAACGGGCCAGACGCAAGGCGCCACAGACAACATAGAGAAAGGCCGCAAGCCAACCAAATTTGCCAAAAGACTGCAGAGCCCAGGAGTACATGAGCAGACCGGGGGCAACACCAAAGGAGACCAGATCCACCAGGGAATCGTATTCAACCCCGAAACGACTGGTGGTTCCGGTTAAACGCGCGACTTTGCCGTCAAGAGCGTCAAAAACGGCTGAAATCAGGATAAACCAGGCGGCCAGGTCATAGTGGCCGTTCATAGTCGAGACAATGCCGTAGAAGCCCGCAAAGAGGCCACCGGTTGTCACCAGGTTAGGCAGAAGGTAAACGCCGCGTTTCAGACTTTCCCGGCGATCATAGGAACCGCCCACCCGACTCATTTCAAGTGTCCCAAAACACTTTCTCCGGCAACGGTTATGTCGCCCAGCTTTGCAGAGACCTCAACACCTTCGGGGAAATACAGGTCTACTCTGGAACCGAAGCGGATTAAACCGTAGCGACGGCCACGTTCCAAAGAGTCGCCATTCTCTGGGTAGGAAACAATCCGTCGCGCAATCAATCCGGCAATCTGCACGCAAAGGACTTTCAGGCCGGAGTCTGTTTCGAGAAGCAGGCCCGATTGTTCGTTCTCAAGGCTGGCCTTGTCCAGAGAGGCGTTGAAAAAACGGCCCTGGTTGTAAAACTGGTCGATCACTTTGCAGTTGATCGGCACACGATTGACATGAACATTGAACACGTTCATGAAAATGCTGACCTTGGTCACCTCTTCACCGCCAAAATAGCGGTTTTCAGGGACTTTGCCGACGAAAATAATCTTACCATCCGCCGGCGCAACGAAGACATTGTCTTCTTCATTGGAAAAACGCTCGGGATTGCGGAAAAAGTAGAGGGAAAAGAGTGTCAGGCCGAGACCGATGGTGGCCAGACAGTTCCAATCGACGGCTGCGAAAAAGAGTGAGAAGAAGGCAAATAAAGCAATAAATGGATAACCTTCCAAAGCGATTGGCTGATGTTGGTTTTTCATGGGTATTTGCCTGTCTGAACGGTTACGGCGGGAGTATGTCACTCCCGCCGCCAGTTAATGGATTTAGTTTTTGGTCTTGTCGACGATCTTTTTGATCCAGGGCATCATACTACGTAATTTTTCACCGACCTGCTCAATCGGATGGGCTGCATTCAGGCGACGACGCGCCGTCATTTCAGGGTAATTGGAAGCCCCTTCGAGGATAAAGCGCTTGGCGTACTCACCGTTCTGGATATTATCCAGGCATTCTTTCATCGCCTTGCGGCTCTCTTCATTGATCACCCGATGACCGGTTACATATTCACCGTATTCCGCATTGTTGGAAATCGAGTAATTCATGTTGGCGATACCGCCTTCGTACATCAGGTCGACGATCAGCTTAAGCTCGTGCAGACACTCGAAGTAAGCCATCTCAGGCTCATAACCACCTTCAACCAGCGTTTCAAAACCGGCCTTGACCAATTCTACAGCGCCACCACAGAGGACCGCCTGCTCACCGAACAGGTCGGTTTCAGTTTCGTCCTTGAACGTCGTTTCGATAATTCCGGTGCGACCGCCACCGATAGCGCTGGCATAAGAAAGTGCAACGTTCTTGGCCGTGCCTGAGGCATCCTGGAAGATCGCAATCAGGTCAGGGATACCGCCGCCTCTTTCAAACTCGGTGCGGACCGTGTGACCAGGAGCTTTAGGAGCGATCATGATAACGTCGAGGTCTTCGCGGGGCACAACCTGGTTGTAGTGGATGGCGAAACCGTGAGCGAAGGCCAGAGTGGCACCTTTCTTAATGTTCGGCTCAATCTCGTCACGATAGAGTTGTGACTGGAACTCATCGGGGGTCAGGATCATAACCACATCAGCAGCAGCAACCCCGTCAGCAACGTTCGAGACCTTCAAACCCGATTTTTCTGCTTTGATGGCAGATGACGAGCCTTCACGCAGGGCAACGGTTACATCAACACCGGAATCCTTGAGGTTGTTAGCGTGCGCATGACCCTGGGAACCGTAACCAACGATCGTAACCTTCTTTCCTTTGATAAGCGAAAGATCTGCATCCTTGTCATAATAAACTTTCATTCTCTGTTCTCCTCCCGAGAAAAATTTCTGTTCTAAAAGTTCGTCCCATCATTCAGACAGGTTTCTTGTTTAAAAAATCGAGTATATAACACAACAGAGCGGGCCATACCAGTGATTTATCCTGATAAGGCCCGCCGTAGTTCCGTCACTTTCTGTAATGATCAGTTCCCTTTCCAGCCTTTCGGACCTCGACCGAGGACGACCGGACCAGAGCGAACCAGCTCCTTGATCCCCATGGGTCGCAGAAGATCGATAATTGCATTCACCTTGACAGGGGAACCGGTCACTTCAACGGTATAGCACTTAGGGGTCACGTCAACAACCTTGCCGCGGAAGATATCGCAGATTCGCAGAATCTCTGCACGCGTGGAATCTTCGGCGTTGACCTTGATAAGAGCCATCTCTCGCTCTATGAAATCCTCGCCCGTAAAATCAATGACCTTGATCGTGTCGATCAGTTTATTGAGCTGTTTATTAACCTGCTCGATAATCCGATCATCACCACTGGTGACGATGGTCATGCGCGAAAGCGTCGGATCAAGGGTGGGAGCAACCGACAGGCTTTCTATATTGAATCCCCGGCCGGAGAAGAGGCCGGCGATACGTGTCAACACGCCGAATTCATTCTCCACCAGTACGGATATGGTATGTCTCATAACTTTTGTCCTCTCCTAAACAATTGGCGACACGTCCTCCTCAGGACGCCAGAACCATTTCATTGAGCCCCGCACCAGCAGGAACCATCGGCATAACGTTTTCTTCACGAGAGATCTTGAACTCCATGATCACCGGACCTGGAGTGGCAAAGGCCTTCTTGATCACCTCTTCAACCTCATCCGGCTTGGTTGCCTTAAGCCCTGTTGCTCCGTAAGCTTCTGCGAGCTTGGTGAAATCAATCGGCAGCTCCATGCAGGTCTGGCTGTATCGCTTGTCGAAAAAGAGCTGCTGCCATTGACGGACCATACCGAGGAAGTTGTTGTTAAGAATCACAATTTTTACAGGTAGCCGGTACTGAACCAAGGTCGCCAACTCCTGTGAGTTCATCTGGAAGGAGCCGTCACCGGAGACATCAATGACCTGTCGTTCGGGGAAAGCAGCCTGAGCTCCGAGCGCAGCGGGTAAGCCGTAACCCATGGTACCGAGACCTCCCGAGGAAAGAAAAGTGCGGGGCTG
>JAOUDB010000231.1 GCA_029859485.1 Desulfuromonadales bacterium
AGTCAGCAGACGCCATAGTAGCTGTCCTAACCACCACAGCGAAGGGCTGAACCTGATATGCAGAGCTAAACCACTTTTCTGAACGTTTTGAGCAGATGCCTCGCAAGAGGGCCTAAAAGCTGGAAGTGGCGACCGGAAGTCGTGAGGTAAAGCTGGGTGCTTATAGGACGTCAGGCATTGTTGGTTGATAATGCAGACGCAAATCAGGAACCGCCGTATACGGAACCGTTCGTACGGTGGTGTGCGGCGGGGGCAACCCCGCCTCCTACCCGATTTGAAAACCTCTTAACCGCCGCCACCTTTTTTGAGCTCCAGCAGGATCAGCTTGGCAACTTCTTTGAGGGTTTCGAAGACCCCTTCACCGGTTTGTGCACACGCGGGGAACTCGGGGACGCCATCGGGATTGAGCAGTTCGCGCAGTTCCTCGAGCGGAGTACAGTTTGGCAGGTCCTGCTTGTTGTACTGGATGACGAAAGGCAGCTTCTCCAGTTCGTAGCCCTGCTCTTCAAGGTTGACCCTGAGGTTGTCCAAGCTTTCGATGTTAGCATCGAAACGTTCTTCCTGGGAGTCAGCAACAAAGACAACGCCGTCAACACCTTTGAGGATCAACTTTCGCGAGGCATCATAAAAGACCTGGCCGGGAACCGTATAGAGGTGAAAGCGGGTTTTAAAGCCGCGAATTTCTCCAAGAGCCAGGGGTAAAAAATCGAAGAAAAGGGTCCGCTCTGTTTCTGTCGCCAGAGAGATCATCTTGCCTTTGGCGTCGGGGGCCGTCTTCTGGTAGACAAACTGCAAGTTGGTCGTTTTGCCGCATAGGCCCGGGCCATAATAAACAATTTTGCAATTGATCTCGCGGGACGCGTAGTTAATGAAAGACATGGTCCGGTATCCTTAGCTGAACAGGTTATCTATGTCGTCGTCAGTGATTTCGGCGAACGGACTGTCAGCATTGCCGGCCTTCTCAACTTCTGCAGCCTTGACTGCAAGGTCTTCAAAAATACCGGCCAATTCGTCACTTGCTTTTTTGACGCGCAGTCTGACAAGCCCGAGAGAGCTGCGATGGTCGAAAATAACCACCAGGATAACCCGCTGAGCAATGATTGAAATGTGAATGTTGTCTTTTTCCCCTTCGTGGAAGAGGATGGAGAACTCTTTCTCGCCGATCAGCTTGGCGAGACCGCCTGTTGCGGCGATGTTGCCGGCGGTCAGAGAGGCAAGACTTGTCGTGTCAAGGTGCTCCGTTTCGCCGCAGCCAGCAATCAGTTGCCCGTTTTTGTCGACCAGGAAGATGACTTTAGCGTTGGATTCGCGCAATAGTTTTTCTATGACTGCGCTGATCCTCTGGTATTCCTCGTCGTACATGACAAAGGAGTTGTTCTGTGGCTCGAGCATACTTGGTTCTCCTGTTGGGGGGTATTCACCAATAGCCCTTATAGCATTTCATCCTGCATCTTATCAAGGCTTTTTGCCTGTTTGCTCAGGCTTCGTAACGGCTTGTTGTCGACGTTGTCTCTAAAGGATGGTTAGCTCGTGACGTGAATTTTTGAACATTTTACAAATTGCAGACAAAAAGCTCCCGACGTTTTCGCCGGGAGCTTTTTGTCTTTGCTGATGTTTTGCTAGTTTACTTGCCGCAGTCTGCTGAAAGATCAGCCAGCTTCTGGTAAAGATCGAAACGGGCGGCGAAGTCTTTCGCCGAAGCTTCCATCAGTTCCTCAGCTTGCTCGGGATTGGCCTTCTTGAGCATCCGGAAGCGGTTCTGCTTGCTGGTAAAATCTTCGAAGCTGGTCGTCGGCGCTTTGCTGTCGAGCTGCAACGGGTTTTTGCCTTCAGCAGCCAGGCGAGGATCGAAGCGGAACAGCGGCCAATAGCCTGAAGTGACAGCCTCTTTACAACCGTCCACGGCGGTGGTCATGTTGATGCCGTGAGCGATGCAGTGCGAGTAAGCAATGATCAGCGATGGACCGTCGTAAGCATCAGCTTCAAGCATTGCCTTGACCACTTGACCCGGGTTCGCCATTGAGACCTTGGCGACGTAGATGTTGCCGTAGGTCATGCTGATCATGGCGAGGTCTTTCTTTGGCATTTGCTTGCCACCCGCGGCGAACTGAGCTACCGCGCCCATCGGCGTTGCCTTGGAGGCCTGACCGCCGGTGTTGGAGTAGACTTCGGTGTCCATGACGAGCACGTTGACGTTGGCACCAGAGGCGAGTACATGATCCAGACCGCCATAGCCGATGTCATAGGCCCAGCCGTCTCCGCCGTGAATCCAGACCGACTTGTTGACTAGGTAGTCTGCGTCAGCGAGCAACTGTGGCGCTGTCTCGTGAGTACAGTTTGCCAGGATCGCCTTGAGCTTTGCGATCTGAGCACGTTGTGCTTCGATCAGCTCCTGAGAGGACTGGTCAGCGTCGAGAATCGCTTGCTTGAGTTTCTCGGTCCCTTTGCAGGCCGCGCAACCGCAGGCCATGTTCTTGACCAGTAGCTCACGCGAGTACTCAGCGGTCTTGTCGATGGCAAGGCGGAAACCGAAACCGAATTCAGCGTTGTCTTCAAAGAGCGAGTTGCTCCATGCCGGGCCGAGACCATCCTTACGTGTGGTCCAGGGTGTGGTCGGCAGGTTGCCACCATAAATCGAGGAACAACCTGTGGCGTTGGCAACGACCATGCGATCACCGAACAGCTGAGAGCAGAGCTTGACGAACGGGGTCTCGCCACAACCTGCGCAAGCGCCGGAGAATTCGAACATCGGCGGCAGCAGCTGGCTTCCTTTGAGTGTTGCGCTGTTAAAGAGCGCCGGATCGGTGTCGGGCAGGTTGAGGAAGAAGTCGAAATTCTTCCGCTCCGTATCGCGCAATGGAGGCTGGGGCTGCATGTTGATGGCTTTATGGTTTTCGTTGGTTTTGCTTTTTGCCGGACAGTTGTGGACGCAGGCGCCACAGCCGGTGCAGTCTTCGACGGCAACCTGCAGAGTGAACTTTCTATCACCCATGTCCTTGCCGCGTGCCGCGCAAGATTTGAAAGTCTCAGGTGCGCCGGAGAGGTCCTTGTCGTCATAGATCTTCATGCGGATCGAAGCGTGCGGGCAGACGAAAGAACAGATACCGCACTGGATGCAGAGGTCTTCGTCCCAGACCGGAGTTTCTATGGCGATGTTGCGTTTTTCATACATGGCGGTACCGGTCGGGAAGGTCCCGTCAACAGGCATTGCCGAAACCGGCAGGCTGTCACCGAGGCCGTCGATGATCGGGCCGAGGGAGTTCTTGACGGTGTCCGGAGTGCCGTTCCACTGGCCGATCGTCATTTCGATTGCGCTGTCGGCGCTGGCCGGAACAGTGACTTCCTGAATGTTCTCCAGGGCGACATCGACGGCCTGGTTGTTCATATTGAGGACTTTTTCGCCAGCCTTGCTGTAGGATTTGACGATGGCATCCTTGATCTCCCGTACGGCCTGCTCTTGCGAGATGATGTTGGAGATCTTGAAGAAAGCGGTCTGCATGATGACGTTGATGCGGGGACCGAGACCGATTTGGTTGCCGAGCTTGACGCCATCGATAACGAAGAACTTAAGCTCTTTGTCGATGATTGCCTGCTGAACCTTCTTCGGTAGGTGAGCCCATACCTCCTCCTTGTTGAACGGGCTGTTCAGGAGGAAGGTTGCGCCCTGCTTGGCATTTTTGAGCATGTCGTACTTCTCGAGGAAGGAGAAGTTGTGACAGGCGACAAAGTCGGAAGAGGTGATCAGGTAGGGTGCGCGGATCTCTTTCTTGCCGAAGCGCAGATGACTGGTGGTCATACTGCCGGCCTTCTTGGAGTCGTAGACGAAATAGGCCTGAACTTCGTTGTCAGTGCTGTCACCGATAATCTTGATCGAGTTCTTGTTGGCGCCAACGGTTCCATCGGAACCGAGGCCGTAGAACATTGCAGAGTAGCCGTCGAAAGGAACCTTGTAGTTCGCATCGAAGTCGAGGCTGCGACCGGTGACGTCATCCTTGATGCCGACCACGCAGTGGTTCATCGGCTTGTCTTTGGATAGGTTGTCGAGAACGGCCTTGGCCATGCCGGGGCTGAACTCGTAGGAGCCGAGGCCGTAACGGGCACCAACGATCTGCGGGTAACCTTTGAAGGAGATCAGGCCGTCGGCCATTGCCTCGCCAAAGGCGGTTCGCACGTTGTGGTAGAGCGGCTCGCCTATGGAGCCTGGCTCCTTGGTGCGGTCGAGGACCGCGATCTTTTTGGCGGTCGCGGGCAATGTTTTGGCAAAGGCCTCAACATTGAAGGGCAGGAAGAGGCGGACTTTGATCAAGCCAACTTTCTCGCCCTGAGAGACCAGGTGCTCGACCAGTTCGTGCATGGTGTCACAGCCTGAGCCCATCATGACCACAACACGCTCGGCGTCGGGTGCGCCGACGTAGTCAAAGAGGTTGTACTGACGGCCAGTCCGTTTGGCGAACTTGTCAAACTGCCCCTGAACGATCGCCGGGAGCTTATCGTAGTAGCTGTTAACGGTTTCACGGCCCTGGAAATAGACGTCCGGGTTCTGTGCGGTACCGCGCAGAACAGGATGATCAGGTGAAAGGCTGCGCGCTCGATGAGCCCGGACCAGTTCATCGCTGATCATGTGTCGCATGTCGTTAAAGGAGAGCTCATGAACCTTCTGTACTTCACTTGAGGTGCGGAAACCGTCGAAATAGTGCAGGAAAGGGATCCGCGACTCGAGGGTTGATGCCTGGGAAATCAGCGCAAAGTCCATGACTTCCTGGACATTGTTGGAGCTGAGAAAGGACCAGCCCGTCGAGGTGCAGGACATGACATCGGAATGATCGCCGAAGATTGATAGCGCTTGGGCTGCAATCGCACGAGCCGAAACATGGAAAACCGTAGGCGTTAACTCGCCAGCAATCTTGAACATGTTTGGAATCATCAAAAGCAGACCCTGAGAGGCCGTGAAGGTTGTTGTCATGGCGCCTGCTTGCAACGCACCATGCACGGCACCAGCGGCACCACCTTCTGACTGCATCTCAACGACCTTGGGAATGGTATCCCAGATGTTCTTTTGACCGGCAGCACTCTTGGCATCGGAGACCTCGCCCATAACTGACGAGGGCGTGATGG
>JAOUDB010000232.1 GCA_029859485.1 Desulfuromonadales bacterium
CATGTTTTTAGCTTCGCCGCCGCGCCAGTTGGTTTCTTTGCCATAGCGTATAATCCAAACATTGAATATGCCAAGCGCAATGATGATCTGACATAGAACAATAAAATTCTGCATTTTGACCACCTTTCTTGAGGCTAACTTCAGTTAAAGTTTTGCAATTATATATTAGTTCTCATACTTAGCCAGCTTGTGCTACCGGTTTATCTTCACTTTCTTCTTAAGAAAATCATCCTAAAAAAAACGGCCGTCAGGATGCTTTAGCCGTTCCTGGATTGCAGGATCTAGTATTAGTTGTTCCAATCATTGCACCGTTCCTAACGCGCTTCTATTAACTGTTATACTGATTTCAAAGTGTGTTGATTAATTCGATTCCAGTGGCAAAGGCTGTCACGAATATAACTTGTGTAAGATCCTCGGCTGGTGAATTAGTTGAACATCTGTTTTTTGACTATGTTGGGATCTTTGTTGGTGTTGGCCGAAATTTCAAAGGAACAGAGGAATAAATCTGATGCCTCGCTTTAATTACGAATCTATTATAGGTGCACCTGCAAATCTTGTATTTGACTGGCACCACGATCCAGCAGCCATCGAAAAACTCACCCCACCATGGGAGCCTGTTAAGGTGGTAGGCACACCGGCGTGCATTGATCAACTCGGCTCTCGCACCGCTTTAAAAATGTCCATTTTTGGTGTTATTCACTTTCATTGGGTGGCGGAACACCGAAATTACCAACCAGGAAAGTCTTTTTAGGATGTACAAATTCGTGGCCCTTTTGCACGATGGTGTCACACCCATTCAGTGGAACCGATAGATGAGAACGCCTGTCGGTATATTGATAGCGTTGATTATAAAGTGCCAATCGGTTGGCTGGGAGAGTTGCTTGGTGAATGGTTTGTACGCCAAAAGCTAAAAAAAATGTTTGCGTATCGTCATCAGTTGGTGAAAATGGAATGCGAAGGATTGTCCGCTGCCAATAGCGATCACTCACACTTGACCTAACAAAGTTAGAGCTAGGGTCTATTTCTCATAAGATACGACTGCCAGTAAGCATTTGCGTTACAGGAATGCAGGAAAATCGAGAATGATTATAGCAAGAGCCTTTCTTATCTATTTGATATTATCAGTCGTTACTTTAGCTTCATGTGGAACGCAGTCGCCAGGACACATCACACAAACTACATCCAGTTTTGATGGTTCAAAACAGCTTATTATGGAGCCCGCCTGGCTTTATAGTTCAATAATTAAACTAGCTTTATTCAAAAGTTCAAAAATGCCCAACGAAAAACTGATTCTTACTGCAGTGGTACGTGGTTCTCATATCTTTGATGATGATCCCTCTTTGCATTTCAATATCGATGGTGAAACTTTGAGTTTGAGCTCAGTTGACAGATTGAGAGACATTGGTACTTCAGAGGGTTTTACTGGCTCTGGTTTTTACGTTGCTCCATCTAATTGGTCTTCAAAAGATTACCTTGTAGATGTGTCCTTAATAGAAAAAATAATAGCGGCAGAAGATGTTTATGTCACCGTGGAGCTTACGGATTCTTATGCAGAGGGTATTTTTTCAAATGATGCTCCGATAACAGCAAGACAAGCGTTCAAGGATTTTCTAAAGCAGATATAAGCAATACAAATCCAAAATTGTGAGTGAATATAATTGGGAGTGTATCCCATAGATAGCTACTGATAAAACACGAAAGCCCTCCTTCTTATGACCGGGGGCTTTCTTCCCTTGCAGTGTTTCTGGGAAACTTGCATTTCTACCAATGCCATACCATCCGATCAATATCAGAGGATAAATAGGAATAACTTATAGGGCCATCATTCGAGTCCAACTAAGGAAGCCAACAAAGATTGAGGCAGACACACTATTTTAGAGTTGCCCGCCTCTTTTATTTCTCGCTTCTTCATGACCGTTCCTATTTAAGGCTATATATTAGCACTCTCCGAGAAGTTCTTTGGTCTTTTGTTCAAACCAGTCATAACGTCTCGGTAGTTTGCGGTGCTTTTTCTTGACCAGAAACAGCTCGTCATAGATTGGCACTTTCAACTCGGCGATATGGAGTGATGATTTTTGAGGAAAATGACGAACAGCCATTTCCGGTAATACTGTGTAACCAAGACCTTCCGAGACGGGTATTAAGATCTGGTTGATCTGGTTGATGTAACCCTTTTTTCGTAACTTTTCTACACTATGAAATTGCTTACTAAAGTTGGCACTCAACAGTCGGTCCGCATAATGGCCGCCATCGGGGTGGTCAATAAAACCGACCCCTTCCAAACTGTCAAAAGTTATGGATTGAGACAAATAGTCACTCGGCAGAACAAGGCACAAAGAGTCAGTGCCAAGCGACTCATACTCCAATTCCGATGAAGAGGAAGGTTGTGTGACTATCCCAAGATCAATCGTATTCGCTAATATGCTCTGGATGATTCGTGTGTTGGGTGCCGCTTCAACAGCGACCATCAATTCGGGATGTTCTTTTTGTCTTTCCAGGTAGTGGGGATATAGGAAGGTTGCCATTGCCCCTGAACAGGCAATGCGGCATTCCCCTTTATGCGGATCATCAAACCGCAGCTCACTGTAGAGTTGATCTTCTTCCTGAGTTCTTTTACGACCAAACCGGTAAAGAAGTTCGCCTTCCCGGGTCAACTCGAACCGCTTCCCAGTCCGGTCCAGTAAAGGGACACCCACCTGTTCTTCCAACTTTTTAACATGTTGGCTGACACCTGGCTGGGTCATATACAGCTTTTCGGCAGTCTGGGTAAAATGACCGACTTCGACCAAAGTGAGAAAGGTGTGCAGGTATTGCTGGTTGATCATAGAAGTGCCTTTGATAACTGAAAATTATCATATGGATAATATATGATAATTTATTTTTTTCAACCCCTTGATCTATAGTGGTTTCAACGAAGAGAAACAAAACACATACCAAAGGAGTTGATCATGTCTAGCTCATATCCACGCACATTCTCTCATATCGGCATTTCGGTGCCAGACCTGGAAGCCGCTGTAAAGTTCTATACCGAGGTGTTGGGTTGGTATCTAATTATGGAACCGACCGACGTCGTTGAAGACGATAGCGCAATCGGTGAAATGTGTACCGATGTTTTCGGGGCCGGGTGGGAGAAATTTCGCATTGCTCACCTGTCAACTGGAGATCGCATCGGTGTCGAACTGTTTGAGTTTAAAAACCAAACGAATCCTGAAGACAATTTTGAATACTGGAAAACAGGCATTTTCCACTTTAGTGTGCAAGACCCCAACGTAGAAGAGCTTGCGGAAAAGATTGTTGCCGCCGGTGGCAAGCGGCGTATGAAAGCGCCACGCTATTACTACCCGGGGGAAAAACCTTACCGCATGATTTATATGGAAGACCCGTTCGGCAATATCCTGGAAATTTACAGCCACAGCTATGAGCTGCATTACTCTAGTGGAGCATACAACTAGGCTCACAGGGTCTCTTGTGACCTCCTCATAAGGCAAAGAACTTTGCCCCACTCACAACCCCTCCGGTGAGTGGAGCATTCTCATTTGTCACGACTTCTGAGAAGAAAACGAGCTTCTTATTGATAGAGGTATTTAGTAAGCTCTTTAATACACAAAACTACGGCCGCCAGGGTTCGATCCTTGGTGGCCTTTCCTATGTTGCCGAACTTAACGAAAGGATATATGAGGAGTTGGGAAAAGTGATAAAATGTAAGTGGGTAAACAAATAATTGTTTGCCTCCTGAATGACATTTCCCCGTAGACCTCTTCCCCCATCCTTTGGCTGCGGGGAATTTTTTATAATGCAGCCAATTTGAGAACTATTCCTGACGGCTCAAGTTTTGAAGCTAAATATCAGGAGAAGGATTTCTAGTACACCTCATTTCTTGTATTTTTGTGTTGAAAGCTCGAACAGGGCCCTTTGTTAGTCATATAGTGAAGAACTTTTATGAGTTTTGTTTGGTGATATAATGTAACCAGAAGCCAATAAAGGGGGTGAGAAAATGGACACTCTCAAGGGTACATTGTGGACTATAGTGGGTGTTGTAACTTTAGGATTGCTATGTCTGACTTTATTGCAAATAATCAGTGTTTTACCCTATTTTCTCGGTGAAAAAGTGATTGTGGTGGAGTCTTCGGCTTACCTGCTCGGTCATCTGACGGGTAGTATTGTAATGTTTATTATCTTGATTTGGGGTTCAAGAAAAGCATGGATGAATGCATTCAGGTGGTTTCATCATGAGATGAAGGGTAGCAGAGGTCATGGCCAACTGATCAAACATTGATGATTTATGTGTATCCCTCAGTGAGAAAAACGGTGAAAGCCTCTGGCTCTCTATTTCAGGGGCTTTTTACATAGCAGAACAAATAACAAGGAAGTGCGTGGTTAATGTGGTGAAGGGATCGGTCAGATTTTGGGTAATTCCACAACCAAAAACAATGCAGGAGCATAAAGAGACACTTATAGCATCTATTCCTTTAGTTCTGTCTAAATGTAACCTTAGATTGATTGAATCTAATCATTACCTCTAATAAGTTATTACAAGTTACGTTTCTTGCCTTGAAATTTAAAGGGGGTGTTGCCACTGAATTACTAAATGTCACGACTTATGAGACGAAAATCGACTTTTTATTAATAGAGGTATTCAGTAAGCTTTTTAATACACAAAACTATGGCCACCAGGGGTCGATCCTTCGTGGCCGTTTTTATTTATCAGGGTTTCTAAGGATTGACAGTTTCTCACTGAATCCAGACAGCTAAAGCCAATAACACAACTTATGGGACTCACTGATAACACTTTTGACAAGTTCCATGATTTAACATCAAAAAAATCGTGTAGAATTGATAGCCACAAATTACTCATCAGGAGCTTTTCAATATGGAGAATGTCTGGGTCGCGTTTGGGCTCACCATCTTTGCAGGTTTAGCAACCGGCATAGGTAGCGCTATAGCTTTTCTTGCTAAACGATCAAACTACCGATTCCTCTCCATCTCCACCGGATTTTCTGCGGGGGTAATGCTCTACGTCTCCTTTGTTGAAATCTTCGTCAAAGGGACCGACGCACTGGTGGAGGCCTACGGTAACTACTGGGGACACTGGATAAATGCCG
>JAOUDB010000233.1 GCA_029859485.1 Desulfuromonadales bacterium
CAGTTCTGGTTGCCTGGCAAGGTAAACCAGGAAATGTTTTGGCAGCAGAAATCGCTCTTCTAAAACGAGCTCGCCTTAATAGCCTAGCTCGCAAGGGGGGCTATAAATCAAGTATGGAAAATGAATAGCTAATAACTGTCGTTTTAGATAATGGGGTTTAGATTCTGATTGATATAAATTGAAGACTACAAAATGATGGCCCCCTGGAAACAGGTGGCCATTTATCATATGTCACGGTTTCCAGTAAATTAGCATTTCAGCCGATTCTAAACGCACAAGACAATGCAGTAGGATAAATAGTAAACCCTGACACCTTTCTATCCAGATTCGTCTCCGACAACGGAACCCTTCTTAAATATCAGGATTTCTAGTAAACATCGAAACACCACGCTTCTTATCATCAAAATAATGCGAGTGGACTTTTAGTAAACCTCTCCTCTTTACGGCTTAACACTATATCTTCTACATATTCAATCTTATAAATCAAGCATTCAATTTGACCTTACTGAAATTATTGACCTCTAATGTTTTAGGACTATACTTATTCAAATTACTCTAGGAGGGCATAAAATGAGAGTCATACTTACCTTAATCACAATTTTAGTTTTTCTGTTTCTGGACTTGCCCTCTTTGCTAATGAAAAAGCTGAAATCACTAAATAGAAGGGCTCCTTCACTTAACAATTAGTCCCATATATATCTTGTGCAGCATGATAAAAACGACTTCTTACTGATAGATAAACATAGGAAACTTATATATTCACAAATTTATGCTCATCTGGAGATGATCCGAGTGGCATCTATGGCGCAAATCAAAAATTAAAATAAGTATCCTGCAGAAGTGCGTGTGATGAAGGTCAGATAAGTTAACCTGATAGATATTTAGGGGGTACCGATGAAGCCTGTTCGCATTGTTATAATATTAGCTACATGCTTATCAACTATCCTGCCCTCCTTATGCATGTCACATCCGCACATACTGGATGTAAAAAAGCAAACTAAGCTAACACCTCAATCGCTACTGAAAGAACTTCGAGAAGTTCAAGTAATTTTTATTGGAGAGTTCCATGATCATGAAGGGCACCATCAGGCACAACTTTCAATCATCGATGCTTTAGATGAGGATGAACGCCCCTTAGCCATTGGGCTCGAAATGTTTAGGCGAGACAGCCAACCTGACTTAGATGTTTGGACAGCAAACAACATGTCGCTTGAGGATTTCCTATTAGTATATGAAGACAATTGGAGTATGTGGACTGATTATAGTCAGATTTTCTTGCATGCTCGGGATAACAACTTGAAATTGGTAGGTCTGAACATTCCCAGAAATATTACTCGCAAAGTCGCTTCTTCAGGCTTCAATTCATTGTCAGATGACCAGCGACAAATTATAGGTAATATTCAATGTGAAGTTGACCAAGCCTATGAAAAATTCATAATGCAGGCTATGGGTGGGCATGGTGGCCACAACCAAACTTTTCTGTTCTTTTGCGAGGCTCAATTGCTTTGGGATACAGCGATGGCCCGCAATATAATTGATTTTCTCAATGAAAACCCAAACGATCGAATGATCGTCCTTGCAGGCAGCGGACATGCCTGGAAGCCTGGAATACCACGTCAATTAACTGAGCAATCAGATATAAGCTACAAAGTTATTCTACCGGAGATATTGGGGCGTGCGGACCGAAGCAACATAACCCCCGATTCTGCTGACTATCTTTGGCTTGACGAGGGTGTTGATGGATGGTTGTTTGAAACAATGGAATAGATTTTCACATACCTGCATTCTTTCAGATTTAACATCAGGACGTAATCCCTCTAGGATTACGTTTTGGGTAGACAGCAAGCCGATGAAGTTGAAGTTTCATGAGATCTATTTGGTTGAACACTAATTATTCGTAATTCGGGAAGGCCGTTGCCACGAGCGATGATATCGCTGAACTGGAATGCATACGAAATTAACAAGTAGTTAGAGGTAGCATCATAATGGTGGCAGACTGGCTCAAGGATATAGCTCCTGTTTCCAGCAATAACTGGGCTCTGGTGTTTGTGTTGCATGTGGCGACCACCATGTTTATAGTTGGACAAATTTGGCTGGTGCAAATCGTGCATTACCCATTGTTTGCCCACGTGGGAGACAACACTTTTTTGGTTTACCACAAGCGCTACACTCAATGGATTAGTAGCGCCTCTCATGCTACTGGAACTGGCCACAGGACTTTTGTTATGGCTCATGGCTCCACTTCACCCCTTTTGGATATTAAATACGATGGGTATAGCTGTCATATGGGGTTCTACCGCTTTTTGGCAAGTGCGCTTACACAAACAATTACCCCTTGTTGATGGGGCCGCCCGCCTCTCACTGATCCACCAATTGATGGCAAGTAACTGGCTGCGAACTATTGTTTGGAGTTTTCGCGGTGCATTCCTGGTAGGCTGGCTTCTTAAACTACTTAAATCATAAACAGGCAAGAATCCATATTTAGGGTTGCCTCATAAACAACGACTTACGAGAAGAAAAACGACTTCTTATTGATAGAGGTATTCAGTAAGTTGTTTAATACACAAAACTATGGCCACCAGGGGACGATCCTTGGTGGCCGTTTTTATTTATCAGCCTTTATAGGAAGTTCGTTTAAATGGCGTAATTCTGTGAGACAAAATTCAGGAGAAGGATTTATAAGAAAAGGGCTGGGGTGCATATATGGTGTCAGGTCAGTGTGCTTGCTTAACATTCATGACCCTTCTTTTTTTATTTCCTTAGGAAGCGAAAGATCCTTTAAGCCTTTTTTACTAAGCTATCGAATGATTGTAGATATGAACATCGCGTTGCGGGAATGGAATGCTGATCCCTTCTGAATCGAACCTCATCTTTACCGTACGGGTGACATCCCAATAAACATCCCAGTAGTCGCCAGTTGCCACCCAAGGCCGAACGATAAAGTTAACGGAAGAGTCAGCCAGTTCGTGCAAGCGAATAATTGGTTCCGGATCTTTAAGTACCTTGCTATTTGATTCGAGAATCTCCTTAAAAATTGTTTCTGCCTTTGGGATATCATCGGTATAGGAGATGCCGAAAACCATATCCACTCGTCTTGTTTTTTGGGCAGTGACATTCTTTATAACGTCTCCCCAAATCTTGTTGTTTGGGATAACGATGGTCTGATTGTCAAATGTCATGACGGTTGTATTGACGAGACTCATATGCGAAACGGTGCCAAAAACACCAACAGTTTCTATCAATGAACCAACATCGTAAGGCCTATATAGCAGGATCATGAGACCGGAGGCAAAATTGGACAGCGAATCTTGAAGAGCAAATCCTAAAACAAAACCAACAATCCCCAACCCCGCAAACAGAGGACCTATTCTTATTCCAACCTGGGACAATGCGACAAGAAGGCCAATCACAATGATCGAATTGCGCGTAATTGACAAGACCATGCGTCTCAATAATTCGGACAAATTAACGTTTGGCTTGTTTATACTATTTTCAACAATTCTGTGGACGAGTTTTGAGAGTTTCTTTGAAACATATAAAATCAAGATGAATATGAATAACTTAAAAACTACATCTGGACCGTTATCAACAACGCTGTTCCAGAGCTTCTTTCCCCAAGCGGCCAGTAAGCGAGTGCCGACACCTCCACCAAGCACATCTGTCGTAATTTCTCCCGTAGCTCTCAGAACCAACTCCCTGTAAGCCACAGTTTCCATACCCAGGCTGTTCATTATGTCCAATTGGTTGTCGAGTGATTCAGCAAGTCTTTTGGCCAATTGCTTTGTGACATTCAAGTTGCTTGCAAGTTGTTCATCATCGGGTAAAACATCGGCACTGGCACTGAATGAGACGATGTCATCCATCATCGAATCGAGAAGAATTGATATACCTACAGCACGATCGGAAAGGCTTTTTACGAGAGACTGTTTATGCTCAGCTACCTCAAGCTTGAAATTCTCCGCAAGCTCGAGATTTTTCATTTGTACCTGAACCACGCGTTGGATGGATTCTAGCTGCACAAATGTTTTAGAAAAGGCGCCAGCTTTTTCTGCGGCAGAAGAATCAGGCTCAGGCAGTTTCACCTTCTTCTGAATACTATTAGTTACTGTGCTTGCAAGCTTATATTGCTCGTTGACAATCTTTTCAGCCTCTCGACGATAGCTCTCCTTTTTAATGTCGCCGCCTTTTAATTTAGCCTCAACTTTTTCTGCGAAAGCTATGCCTTGCTCTAATAGATTTATCCGAGCCTTGTCCAGCCATGTCTCCAGTATCTGCTGTTTGATCCCCTGGCTTCCTGCGATACGTTCCTGAAGATCATGGATCGTTTTTTTTTGTCGCTCAATGTCTGCAAGGGCTTTGTCCAGCGTTTCCTCGGTTTGCTCAGGAACTTGTGTTTTTTCAAGCCCCTTTTCCGTTGTGCCTTCTACTACTAAGTCAGCAGACACTTGCTGGGAAGGAACGAAACAAAAAAGCGTGAAAATGAACAGGAATGTTGTCCAGTAGAAATATTTTTTTGAGTTCACTTGCATGTCCTTTCATTGAGTCTTATTTCAGAATATCTACTTATTGTTACCTGGCAACTCAAAAGAAATATTTCTCTGATTATTAAAAGCGTTAGCGCTGAACAGGAGTCGAGTCAGGCCAGCCACCTGACTGTGCAATTCTCGCAAATTAGGACTTCTGAGACAAAAAACGGCTTCTTATTGATAGAGATATTTAGGAAGCTATTTAACACACAAAATGATGGCCACCAGGGTTCGCTCCTTGGTGGCCTTTTATTGTTTATCAGGAGTTGCTGGAAACCCTCTTTCATGCTTGAAAAAACGCCTAAATAATATGGTGGGACAACATTTAGGAATACGCTGAAGGGTGGATTGAAAATAAATCTGTCCCCCTTTTCTGCTACCAAGCGATATCGTGATTATTTTATCGAAAGGCCCTCAGGCCGCCTGGAGGCCACCCAAAAGTGAAAACAACAGCACGAAGATGACGGTCTGAATGATCCAACCGATCACGCAAACGCCGACGGCCCGAAAGGTGCTCGTGTAATCAAGGGCCTGCCTGACCGCGATCACCATTGCCACCAGCATCCAGATTGAAG
>JAOUDB010000234.1 GCA_029859485.1 Desulfuromonadales bacterium
CGAGGTCGGCGCATTCGGCAAGGAGGCCTACGTTCTGACCGGCTACCTGAACGTGCCGAAGATCCTCGAAGTGACTCTGAATAACGGTATCGACCCGGTGACCGGCAAACGGGTGGGCCTAGAGACGGGAGACCCACGTGACTTTGCCTGTTTTGAAGATCTCTACGAGGCATTTAATAAGCAGTTGAATTTTATTGTTGATACCAAGGTCAGGGTCAGCAACTACATCGATCGTATGTTCGCCAAGTATGCTCCGGCACCTTTCCTGTCGGTTGTGATCGAGGATTGCATTAGCAAGGGTCGGGATTATTACGATGCTGGCCCGCGTTATAATACCAACTATATTCAGTGCACCGGTCTTGGTACGACCACCGACAGTCTCTCTGTGCTCAAAAAACATGTCTTCGAAACCAAGGCGTTCAGTATGGAGCGCCTCCTTGACGCAGTTGCAAAAAATTTCGAGGGTGAAGAGTTCGTGCGTCAGACGGTTCTCAACAAGACGCCTTTCTTTGGTAACGATGATGATTACGCCGATGATATCGCCCTGCAGATTTATGCTGACTTGTTTTCTGCAATCGATGGCAAGCCGAATGTTAAGGGGGAAACCTTTCATCTCAACATGCTCTCTACGACATGCCATATCTATTTCGGCAAGGTGATGGGGGCGACGCCCAATGGGCGTTTGGCCGGCAAGTCGATTTCCGATGGCACTTCGCCGTCTCATGGCGCAGATACCCATGGCCCGTCAGCCGTGGTGCGGTCATTGACCAAGCTTGATCACACATTGTCTGGAGGCACTTTACTTAACCAGCGCTTCTTGCCGAGCCTGCTCAAGCGGGACGAGGATATTGCAAGGTTGGGCCAGTTGGTGCGCAGCTATTTCTCTCTGGGCGGTCATCACATTCAGTTCAATATCGTTGATACGGCGACCTTGAAAGCAGCCCAGGAGACCCCCGAGGATTATAAGGACCTGCTGGTGCGTATGGCCGGTTACAGTGACTACTTCAATGACATGAACGCAGACCTGCAGCAGGAAGTGGTTGAGCGTACGGAAAACGAGTCGTTCTGATATGCCGCAACCGCTGGTTTTTGACATCAAGCGTTACTCGATCAACGATGGTCCGGGTATCCGGGCCACAATCTTCTTCAAGGGCTGTCCGCTGAATTGTCAGTGGTGTCATAATCCCGAAAGTATTTCACCAAAAGTCCAAAAACTCTTTACCGCAGCCAAGTGCATCGGGTGCGGGGAATGCTGCCGCGCTTGCCCTGTGTATGCTTGCCGCCTGGTTCCTGATGGTGTGGTTACTGACGGCGATCTTTGTACTCTCTGTGGTCATTGTGCTGAAGTTTGCCCGACGCTGGCCACGCAGATGTCAGGGAGCTACTATTCTGTTGCAGAACTTCTGGACATTGTTGTAAAAGAGCGTCCCTTCTTCGATCAATCGGGAGGCGGTGTCACCTTTTCCGGAGGCGAGCCGCTGCTCTATCCCGAGTTCCTGATCGAAATCCTCGAGGCGTGCGGCAGGCAGGGCGTCCACCGGGCTGTAGATACCTCTGGCTTTGTTAAAAAAGAGGTGCTGCTTAAGGTCGCACAACACACGGATCTGTTCCTCTATGACCTGAAAATGGTCGATGCAGAAAAACATAAACGTTACACGGGGGTCGATAATCGCTTGATTCTCAATAACCTGGTGGCGCTGGCTGAATGTGGCTCAGAGGTCCAGATCCGAATTCCTCTGGTCGGTGGCGTGAATGATGATGACGACAGCGTTGCGGCCATGGCCGCTTATGTTGCCGCTTTGCCTGGAGAGAAGAGGGCGGTAAGCCTTCTCCCTTTTCATGACATTGCCAGGGGTAAGGATGAGAAGCTTGGCCAGGGACGTGATCTTGCTGCGCTGCATGAGCCTGGAGCGGATGCTGTGCAAAGAGTGATTGAGGCCTTTGCTGGGTATGGTTTGACTGTCACGATAGGGGGCTGAGCAATAAGAGCAATTATGCGTTAATGCATTTAATTTACGTGTTTATTCTAGTATCTATATTTGCATAAAAATCAAATAAAGAAATGAATACAGGTTTGTGTAGCATTTTTCTAGTAATTTAATTATGCATAAATGCATTTTTTCTCGTCCTGATAATTCACTTCTCCTCTCTGCTGGCCCTTCCTTAACAAGAAAAACAATAATTCCGTTTACTTATCAATCGTTTGTTGCTTTTCACGGTGGCTTTAAAAGCATCGTGTTTTCAGGCTGTTAGCTTGTTTTCCCGCTTCTGGAGGTTGCTTTCCTGTGTGAGTATAACTCAATCTTCCGATTGAAAAGAGCGGCTTGGCATCTTGCTTGCTCTTAACTCTATGTCAGAATGATTTGGTACGCTCTGCGACCGGTCTTGACTCCTGCGTATAAACGATTTTTTAACATAGAAACCCTTACCAGAAAGGTGCCCATCATGAATCTCTTGAACAATGCCATCCTTAAGGTCCCGACCCCTGTCAATGAGCCTGTCTACAGCTATGCTCCCGGAACTCCGGAGCGCGATCTGCTCAAGGCGGCGATAGAAGAAATCACCAACAAGAAAGTTGAGATTCCCCTGATTATCGGTGGTAAAGAAGTTCGTACCGGTAAAATGGGCAAGGTTGTCATGCCTCATGACCATCAGCATGTTCTCGGTGAGTACCACCTGGCCGGTGAAAAAGAGATCAACATGGCGATTGATGCTGCCATGGCCGCCAAGGAAGATTGGGCCAACCTGCGTTGGGAAGAGCGCGCCGCGATCTTTCTCAAAGCTGCCGAGCTGCTTTCCGGTAAGTATCGTTACATCATGAATGCCGTCAGCATGCTTTCCACCAGCAAGAGCGCCTACCAGGCAGAGATTGATGCAGCCTGCGAGCTGATCGACTTTTTGCGCTTCAATGTGTACTACGCGCAGCAGGTTTATACCGACCAGCCCATGTATTCCTCGAAAGGTCTCTGGAACTTCGTGCAGCAACGTCCTCTCGAAGGCTTTGTCTTTGCCGTAGCTCCATTCAATTTCACCGCTATCGCAGGCAACCTGGCAACAGCGCCGGCCATTATGGGTAACACGATTTTGCTTAAGCCGGCTTCGTCCTGCGTCTATACGCCTTACCTCTTTATGCAGATTCTCAAAGAGGCCGGGATGCCCGATGGCGTCATCAACTTTGTGCCGGGTCCCGGTTCGATGGTCGGCAAGGTCTGTCTTGATCATAAAGATCTCGGCGGCATTCACTTCACCGGCTCAACAGGCGTCTTCCACCAGATGTGGCAAACCGTCGGCGAGAATATTGCCAAGTACAAGTCGTATCCGCGCATCGTTGGTGAAACAGGCGGCAAAGACTTTATCGTGGCCCATGAGAGTGCCAATGCCGAACAGCTGACAACAGCGATCATCCGCGGGGCTTTTGAATTCCAGGGGCAGAAATGTTCTGCGGCTTCCCGTGCCTATATCCCTAAAACACTCTGGGGACCGGTTCGTGAGAAGCTCGAAACCGATATGGCCACGATTAAAATGGGCAAGACCAACGACTTCAGCAACTTCTTTAATGCTGTTATCGACAAGAATGCTTTTGCAACCATTACCGAGTTTATCGATTTCGCCAAAGAGGCTTCCGATGCTGAAGTTATCATCGGTGGCGGTTACGACGACAGCCAAGGCTACTTCATTGAGCCGACCGTGATCCTGACCAGTAACCCGCATTTCCGCACCATGGAAGAAGAGATCTTCGGCCCGGTTATGACGATCTATGTCTATGAAGATGATAAGTATGAAGAAGCTCTTGAACTCTGCGACAAAACCTCGATCTACGCTCTGACCGGCGCGGTGTTTGCCACCCAGCGTGAAGCTGTGAGCCTGGCTATGACCAAGCTGGAAAATGCCGCAGGGAACTTCTACATTAACGACAAGCCGACCGGTGCTGTGGTCGGTCAACAACCTTTCGGTGGGGCGAGGGCTTCCGGTACCAACGACAAGGCCGGTTCTTACCTGAACCTGGTTCGCTGGGTGTCGCCGCGCACCATCAAGGAAACCTTTGAGGCGCCGACTCACTTCGCCTACCCCTTTATGGACGCTGAATAGTATCAATCGGGGCAGCTGAGCTGCCCCCAATAACCAGTCATTGAGTTGGAGGACGCTATGTCCCTGTTTAACTTCCTTGTTTCAAAAACCATCATGCACGTGCCGGGGCCGATTGTTGGCTTTTTTGCCAGGGGTTATATCGCTGGAGATGACCTTTCTGCGGCTGTCAGAACCACGAAAGAACTGAATGGCAAAGGCATGGTCACAACCATCGATATCCTCGGCGAGTTCATCAAGACCAAAGAAGAAGCCAATTTCTTCAAGCAGCAGTGTCTGGATATTCTCAATGGAATCGACAAGGAAGACCTCGATGCCAACCTGTCGCTCAAACCGACCCAGCTGGGGCTAGAACTCGACAAAACTTTCGCCTTTGAAAATATTCGCGAGATCGTCGCCCTCGCAGCGAGCCTGAACAATTTTGTTCGTATCGACATGGAAGACCACTCATGCACTGACGATACCCTTGAGTTCTTCCGTACTCTCCGGGAGGAGTTCCCGGGACATGTTGGCGTAGTCGTTCAGTCTTACCTGCGCCGTACGATTGATGACATCGAGGATTTGAGTGACGGCCTGCTTAACTTCAGGCTCTGTAAAGGGATTTATAATGAGCCACGTGAGGTCGCTTACAAGGATATGACGATCATCAATCGCAGTTTTGTGAAATGCCTTGAAAAAATGTTTGAGAAAAAGGCCTATGTTGGTATCGCCACTCATGATGAAAAGCTGGTTTTCGAATCGGAGCAACTGATCAGGGAGTTTGGTCTGAAACGTGAGGAATACGAGTTCCAAATGCTTCTTGGCGTTGACCCCGAGTTGCGGAACCTTCTGGTTAAACGTGGGCATAGACTGCGGATATATGTTCCGTACGGAAAATCATGGCTGCCGTATTCCAGGCGCCGTCTCAAGGAGAATCCGAGCATCGCTCAGCATGCTTTGAGACAGATGCTCGGCATGAAGTCAAAATCTGTCTGAAGGCTGGAATGATTAATATGTTTCGTAGGAGG
>JAOUDB010000236.1 GCA_029859485.1 Desulfuromonadales bacterium
ATGTCTTGTACTGATGTCGTACCCAAAAGTTACCTCGGCGCGCTATTACAATTTACTGGCTATAGACAAAAACATAAAGCATTTCACCACAGAAACACTGAGTACACAGAGCGAATCAATAATTCAGTCTTCTCTGCGTTCTCTGTGACTCGAGTGAGAGAATCGAACGGGCGGTTAAAGTTGTTCTATGCATCATAACAAACCATCACACCTGCGTCTCCACATGAAAACGCTTGGCCATACGCTCCTTGATGCGGGCGAAGGCTGCATAAAGCACCGGCACGACGATCAGGGTCAACAAAGTAGCGATTGCCAGACCGAAGATGACCGCAACAGCCATCGGTCCCCACCACTGTGCCGACTCGCCACCGACGATCATTGAGAGGTTACGGAAGTCAAAGCTGACACCGACCGCCATCGGCAGCAGACCGAGGATGGTGGTAATAGCCGTCAGCATAACCGGACGAAAACGGACCAGGCCGGCACGCAGCAGCGCTTCGTAAAGTTCCACCCCCTGTCGTCGTAGCTGGTTGATGTAATCGATCAGAACTATGGCGTTGTTGACCACCACCCCTGCCAACGAGATCACACCGATGCCGGTCATAATGATACCAAAATTGGTCATGGTCAGGATTAGGCCGAGGAAAACGCCTGACAGGGAGAGAACCACGCTGGTCATAACGATGAATGTCTGCGAGATCGAGTTAAACTGGGTAATCAGAACCAGCACGATCAGAAACAGCGCGATCACAAAAGCCTTGGCGAGGAAAGCTGAGGCTTTTTGCTGCTCTTCCTGTTCTCCGGAATAATCGATGCGGTAGCCACCAGGAAGATCGATGCCCGACAAAGCTTTTTTCACATCGACGAGCACATCATTGCTGTTACGCCCGGTGGTATTACCGGAGATAGTCACCACGCGTTTCTGGTCGATATGGCGGATAGAACCAAAGCCGGCTCCGATCTCCAATTTCGCCACCGTCGTCAAGGGTACCGGCGAGCCGAGGTTGGTCGGCACCAGTAGACTCTCGATGTCGGCGATCGATTGGCGACGCTCTTCCGGCAGGCGCACGATGATATCGTACTCGTCCTTGCCCTGACGGTAGACCCCCATCTTACTCCCACTGATTGCCGCCTTGACCAGCACTGAGATATCAGCTGTGGAGAGTCCTAAAAGAGTCGCTTTTTCACGATCCACCAGCACACGAATTTCCGGCTTGGCCCGAGCGAAATCATCCTTGAGATCGACCAACCCGGGAATACCTTTGATCTTTTCTCGGGCCTGGCTGACCAGGCTTTCCAGAACAACGACATTTTCGCCGCTGACTTCGATGCTCACCGGAGCTCCGGTTGGAGGGCCTTCCTTTTCTTTCTCGACCTTGATTTCTGCGCCGGTAAAATTGGACAAGGCATTGCGCACCCGATTGAGAACCAGGTCGGATGACTCATGGCGATCTTCACTATCAACAAACTCAAGTGAAACCTTGGCCATATGCGACTGGCCGCCACTGTCGGAACCGGCTTCGCCGCTCGGTGCGACACCGACTTCGGCGATGGTGTACTTGACGTCACGTTCAGGGAAAACCACCTTTTCAACGATGCGGGCATACTCGTCTGAAGTGTCAAGACCGGTCCCCTCGGGCGATTTTATTTCTACGAAAGCCCGGTTCGGTTCGGTATCCGGGAAGAGCTCGATGCCGAGAATCTTGGCATTGACCATGCCGCCAAAGATGCCGCAGATGACCAGTAACACAGCCACGGCAAGACCGATCGTCGCACCTTGATGCTTGAGCGCCCACTGCAGCACCCTCTTGTAGAAACGCACGACGAGGGTGCGCTCCACGTCCGGCTGCACCTCGCCTTTTTTAACGCGCATGAAGGTGGCACACACCGTCGGGTTAATGACCAGTGCGACAAACAGCGAAGAGGTGAGGGTAATGATCAGGGTAATGGGCAAGAATTTCATGAACTCACCCATCAACCCCGGCCAGAAGGTCATGGGGAAAAAAGCACAGAGGGTGGTAATCGTCGAGCTGATCACCGGCCAACCGACTTCGCTGGCCGCGATCCGTGCAGCATCGACCCGGTTCTTGCCCTCCTGCATGTGGCGATAGATGTTTTCGACGATAACAATAGCATTATCGACCAGCATGCCGAGCGCCAGCATCAGGCTGAAGAGCACCACCATGTTGAGGGTCATGCCGAGCGCCTGGATAATCGCAAAGGACATGAGCATGGAAAAGGGGATCGCCAGGGCGACAAAGAAGGAGTTGCGCAGGCCGAGGAAGAGGAAGAGCACCGAGATCACCAGGAGCAGACCGGTGAGGATGTTGTTCTCCAGCTCCGAGACCATATTGCGGATATCTTTTGACTGGTTGAGCGTGACCGAGAGCTCGACCCCTTCCGGCATCATTGGCTTGGCATATTCGAGCAGGGCAAAGACCCAATCAGTCAGCTCGATAATATTCTCGCCGGTGCGCTTTTTGACCGCCAGGCTCACGCTTGGCTTGCCGTTGAGACGCGCGTAGCTTTTGGCGTCTTCAAAGGTGAAATCGATGGTCGCCATATCCTTGTAGTAGATCGGCTTGCCGTCGCGGACCACCATCACCAGGTTGTCGATCTGTGCCGGGTCGGTAAATTCTCCGGGAATGCGCAGCAGGTACTTACCTTGGCCGATATCGATGCTGCCGCCGGGAATATTGACGTTCTCGCGCGCAACCGCTGTCACGATTTCGTTAAATGAAACCCGGTATGCCGCCATGCGATCGGGATCAATCTCTACGCGCACCTGGTTTTCGCGACCGCCGGTCAAGACCACATCGAGCACTCCGGGAATTTCCTCGATAAGTTCCTCGAGCTCCTCGGCCACCCCTTTGAGGAGTGTTTCCGGCACTTCACCGGAGACCGCCACCATCAGCACCGGGAACTCGGCCAAGTTGACTTCGAGAATCTGTGGATCATTTTCCAGATCGTCAGGCAGGTCACCTTTGGCCTGGTCAACCTTGTCGCGCACCCACTGGATGGCGTCGTCAATATCGACCTCGGGGATAAACTCGACGGTGATCATCGACGAACCTTCGGCGCTCACCGAACGGACCTCTTCGACGTTTTTCAGGCCACGCAGCTTGCGTTCGATCGGGTTGGTGATCAGTGATTCGATATCACTTGACGACACCCCCTCGTAGGTAGTCACCACCAACACGTAGGGAATGGTGATATCGGGAGTCGACTCGCGCGGCAGGGTTGCATAGCTGTAAATACCGACCACGATGATGATCAGCATCAGGGCAAAGACCGTGCTGCGCTGCCGGATCGCGGCGTTGGAGATCAACATATCAATCAGCCTCGACTTTCACTCTGGCTCCATCAGCCAGCAACTGGTGCCCTTTGACAATTAATTTTTCACCAAGGCTTAAGCCTTCTAGGATGACGGCCTGGCCACCGATCACTTTATCAATCTTCACCGGACGCAGCTGTGCCTCACCCTCGACTTCAACGTAGACCACCTTGCGGCCATCGAGATCAACTACGGCATAGAGGGGGATTGCAATCGCACCTTTGAGCTCTCGCCGCAAGGCTTCGATGCGGACAATCATGCCGGGGCGCAGCTGTCGATCCTGATTGTCAACCTCGACCTTGCCCAGGTAGGTGCGGGTCCGTTCGTCCGCCTTGTACGCCAGGTGCACCAGCTTGCCGCTGCGCTGGATCTCTTCCCCGGTGTCGATCTGCGCCTGAACGACACTCACCTCTTCTCCGGGGTGGAAATAACGAACATCCTTTTCCGGCACATCAATCAACACCTTGAGGCGATCCACCTGCACCACCAGCGCCACAGGATCACCGACTTTTACATATTCCCCGCGTTCCACCATGCGATCATCGAGGACACCGGCGACCGGGGCCTTAATGATGCTTTTCTGCAGGGCAATGCTGGCAAGCGTGAGGTTCTGCCGGGCCGCCTCATATGCGGTTACGCTATTATCATATTCCTGCTGGCTAACAAGGTTTTCAGCCACCAACCGCTGCAGCCTCTGCATCGCCTTCTCCTTGATATCGGCATCAACCCGGTTGCGTTCCAGATTGGCCCTCTGGCTCACCGAATCGATCGTCATGATCTTTTGTCCGGCGGTCAGCATTTCACCTTCCTCGGGACCGACCCAGTCGACCGGCCCGGCAATCTCTGCGGCCAGGGTCAAATCCTCCCAGGCGTGCAGGGAACCCGGCAAACTGAAGCGCTCTTCAAGATCTTGTGCTGTAACAATCTGCACCTTGACCGAGGTTGCCTTGTCATTGGCAGTCCCTTGCGCTGCCGGGCTTGTTTCACTTGCCGAATCAGCTCCGCAGGCCGTCAACAGGGGCAGCAGGCAGAGACTCAAGAGGACCAGATTGCGGATTGCGCTGCTCATGGTGCAACTCCTTCATGCGGCAAAGCCGCGACAATATTATAGCGTTCGAGGTTGGTGCCCATGGCCTCATAAAGGCTGGTCTGGGCCCGGTAGTAATCAGTTTTCGCAGCCACCTCGCGAATCTTCGCATCCACCAGAGCATTTTGGAAGATCAGGACCCGGAAGGTATTGGACAAACCCTCTTGCAAGCGACGAGTTTCCTGATCCAGGGTGGTTTGTGCCAGATCAGCATAGCGCTTTGCGACCTCCAGACGCTCTTCGCCAAGGTCGAGGACGGCATGCGCCGACCGAATCACAGTTTCTGCTGATATTTCTGCACGTTGCAAGCGATAGATAGATTGTTTGTCCTGTGCGGCAGCATCACGATATTGAGCTTTTGCCGTGCGGTTCTGCAAAGGCATACTGAAACGCAACCCGGCATACCAGCTGTTGCCATCTTGCTCAAGGGCTCGGCTTGCAGAGCGGTGCCAGTCACCGTCGTACTTGGTATTGTCGCCTTCGCCGGAGAGGCCATTGACACCGAGGCTGGCCTCAAGGTCGAGGCGTGGCAAGCGTTGGTTGTCGGCATAGACCAGCGCAATCTTACGAGACTCGATCTCCAGCCGAGCCTGCTGGAGATCCGGCCTCTTCTTGAGCCCGGTTGCGAGCGCGTTCACTAGGTCAGGGCTTTTTTCATCTCTGACCTC
>JAOUDB010000235.1 GCA_029859485.1 Desulfuromonadales bacterium
GAGAGGTCTGGTGTAGAGCCTGATCTTTTCAATTAACTAGCAAGTCCTCCTCATATATGAGGCGGACTTTTTTTGTTTCTTGGAGTTAATGAGGGAAAATTTATTCCGTAGGCGGAGAAGAAGGCTCCTCTGCTTTAAGGGGTGAACCCCAGAAGGTCCCAAGCACATTCCGGTCGCGCTCACTGATAATGGCACCACGTTCGATCATGCGCTGCAGCAGGACATCCAGGTCTTCTTCCTGACCAAGAGCCTTGTCGACCCGGCCACGGGTGTGGCAGATGGTGCAACGGTTCTCTATCGTATCCTGGAACTCGTCATTAGCGGGGAGACGATGGACATCATGCACAGCCCCCGGCACAGCAATAGCGGTAACAGGCAGAAGCAATAGCCCCGCCAGCAAAAGCAGGCTTTGTAAATAATTATTCTCGTACATAGGTATCAATATCCGTTTCGTGGACCATGCCCATCATGTGAGCATATTCCGATTCAATAATAGCGTAGTGATTTTCAGTTTCCTCGGCCATGCGGTCGAAGACGGCACGTACGCCGGGGTCAACAATTCGGGAAGCAGTCATACGCAGGTTTTTGAGAAGATCCTCCTCTTCCTGCATGGCCAGTTCCATCGCTTTGCGCTCATGGACATTTTCATCAAGAGCTTTCTCCAGTTGCTTAAGCATGGAATGGCTGGCTGAAGGCGGTTGAGCCATAAAATCTTCGAAGGAACCAAGGTCACTGCCAGTGTAGATCTTGAAAAAATGTCCGGCATGCTCGCGTTCTTCACTGGCCAGTTGCTCGAACACCTTCTTGCCACGTTCGTTTTCGGTTAAGGACGCTGCTTTGAGATAAAAATCCATAACGTCTTTTTCGGTTTGGATAGCCATCTTGATCGCCTCAATCATTTTCATTTCCTGGGGCATAACACTCTCCTTTCTTCGCAGCACCTGGGGGCCGCTCAAGGGAAAATCACAATGCCGAGCAAAAGTTTTTCATGCTCTACTAAGTGACTGACTACCCTGTAAACTTCGTTGTCTGTTCCCCGATCCATGCTTCAATTTTGTCGCCATCGCCCTTGGCAAGATCAAGAAAACGCAGGCCCATACCAGGTTCATGGTGGCCCTTGCGCTTAAAGAGGCGTTTCCAGACCACTTCGCACTGGCAACGCACCTTGCATGGGGGTTTGGTCGGCAAGGTCAACTCGATGAGGAATGTATCTCCTGGCTCACGTGGCTTCACAGTCGTGATGAACAGACCCCCGCGGCTGACATTATTAGCATAGCCGAAGAGGGTTTTATACCCATCTCCACAGGGGATTTTTTCCACGATTAACGGTGCTCTTATGGCCCGACGCTTGCTCTTCTGTTCCTCGGCGTACTCGGTGTTTTCAGACTCACTCATCGATATCTCTTCTTCCCTGTGGGCTCTCAGCCAGAGCTTGGTGTCATTTGTTTCAATAATAGCACAGCTTTTTAGATTTTTTTTAAAACTTGTCATTCGTTATGTGAGGTTGTAACCGAAGGCTGATCGCAAAGGCGTAGCTCTTCCAGCATGGCGGGCACAGTTTTTGGGCAGCCGCGACCATCCCAGGTGAAAAAAGCAGGCAGCATCTCTTGCGGTTCACCGCGCGACAAGCCTGCATCGCAAAGCAGATGAATCAGCCGCAGGGTCCGAAAACCATCAAACCAGGAGTGAAAAGCTTCTGCGCGCCCTTTTTCAGTCGGGTGGTTTTTCTGTAGTTTCGGCCAGGTTGCATGCCAATCGATCTGCACAAGATAATCAGCCAGGACAGCAGAGATCTTTTCGGCACGGCTGAACAGCAGATCTGCATCGGCGGCCATATTCTGCGTGACGTTAAGTAACCAGCCCGACAGAATTTCGAACGCAGCAACAGGATAAAAGAGCACGCTTTCCGTGTCTCCCTCCATCAGGCGGCCCATGCTGCGGCCGGTACCGAAGGGGACCCGCGACGAAACACGCGGCTCCGGAAACACCCTGGTGCCGGTCATCCGGTCAACGCCGTCGGTTTTGGCCAGTTTTTGCAGGAAATAGAAATCTTCTCCAGCCTTACGATTGTTCATCCCGCCGCAGCGCACATAAGCCTCTGCCCGACAGGCGATAGCGCTCCCTACGCTGTTGAAGGCATAGGGTGATCCGGCCAGGCGCAAACCATAAACGTAGCTGCGCATAAACAGCTCATAACGCTCGATCGCTGCCTGTTTCAGTGCGTCTCCTGCTTTCTGGTGGCGGAAGGGCAGGACAGCCGCACCCAGGGGTGATTGCTGGAAATGAGTCACGATGGTCTGCAGGTAATTTGGCTCCACCAGGGTGTCGGCATCGAGGCAGACCAAAAGTGGTTCCTTCTGCCAGTCCAGACAGGTTAAGGCAAAATCCATCCCCAACTTTCTGACAAAGCCCACGCCGGCTTGCTTGGTCGGGATTTCAAGACCGGGGCTGGCGGCATCAATCCAGGCCAGGGGAAGTGTGGACTCTGCAGAGTATTCGATAAGTCGGGTCAAATCCTGAAGGTCTTGTTGCTTCTCTTCATCGCAAGCCTGCTCGCCATGATTGACAACCACAAGCACCAGGAAAGAGTCTCTCCATTGCGCCGGGTTCGCCTCCAGACTTTGTAATGTGGCAAAGAGACTGTCAGCTTCAGCCAGAGACGGAATCACTACGGCGCCGGTAAAAGACCTGTTCTCAGCGCCGGAAACAGTCCAGGGGCCTTTGGAGACACGCTTGTCCAGGTAACGCTGAACAGCTGCAGGGAAATGGCTCATCTGGCATAATCCTGACAGGCGGCGAGCAACTCGGCGACGGGATCGGCTTCACCCTCCAGCCAGTGGATCACAAGACCCTGACGCTCCATGCGACGAAACCAGGTCTCCTGACGTTTGGCAAATTGATGAATGGCGCTGTTCAACTTCTGAAAAAGGTCGTTGCGGTTCAGTTGGCCTTGCAGGTACTGGCCGACGAAACGGTATTCCAGGCCGTAAAAGTCGAGCGTCTCCCAGGTGACGCCAGCCTTATGCAAGCCCTCGACCTCTTCGATCATGCCCTGCTCGAGACGCTGCCGCAGCCGTTGCGTGATACGTTTCCTCAACATCTCCCGTGGCCAGCGCAGGCCGAAAATTCTGGGGTTTAAATCAGGACGTTCCAAGGGCCTGGCCGTCGCCAGCTCTTCACCGACCGCGATTTCAATCGCCCGGATCAAGCGGCTGCGGTCCTCGAGGTCTGTTCTGTTGTGCTGTTCCGGGCGCAGGGCTCGTAAACGTTCTTGCAAAGAGGCAAGGGGCAGAGGCTCCAGTTCCTGACGTAACACCTTGTTCTCACCGACTTTCACCAGCTCATATCCTTGCAGTACGGCGTCCAGGTAGAGCCCCGTCCCTCCGCACAGGATCGGTAGACGATTGCGGCTCTTGATCTCGCTAAACGCATGGCTGAAAGTTTGAGCAAAGTCAAACAGACTGAACTCGTAGCCGGGATCGGTTATATCGATAAGATGATAGGGTGTTGATCCGTATTCTTCGAGGTCCTTGCCGCTGCCGATATCCAGGCCACGATAAACCTGCCGCGAGTCAGCCGAGATGATCTCGCCATCAAGCTGGCGGGCGGCCTGAACGGCCAGATGAGTTTTACCCGAAGCCGTCGGCCCGAGCAGAACAAGGAGATTCATTTAAGAGATAGCTCCCAAAAAAGGAAGAGGATGCAGACAAGTTTTCAGAAGCTTATTTATAACCGGATCGACGGCTTATGACAATGCGTATTCCCGGCAAGCTTCCTTCGCGAGTGGAAATCTGCTATACAGTGGAAAATTTATTTTGCGCCTTGAGTTTCCTGAAGGCGGCGAGGATGACAGACTCTCCATGGCCGGCTCCCCACCAAACATAAACGAAACAGCCGGTCCCCCGGTGATATTATCCCGTTCAGCCCACGGCGTCTCCCGCAAACAGATTGACGAAAGTACGCTTAAAGTCCTCTATCGATTGCATCGCCACGGCTACCAGGCTTACCTGGTCGGCGGCAGTGTTCGTGACCTGCTGCTGGGCAGGACGCCGAAGGACTTCGATATTGGCACCGACGCGACACCACAGCAGGTGAAGAAGCTGTTTCGCAACTGTTTTCTGGTGGGGCGTAGGTTTCGGCTCGCCCATGTCCGGTTCGGTCGCGACCTGGTCATTGAGGTCGCCACCTTCCGGCGCCACCCCCACCCCGATGAACTGCCGGATGATCTCGAGGAACACAGCTTTTTTGTTCAGAATCAGTTCGGCACACCGCGTGAGGATGCTTTCCGGCGCGACTTCTCCATTAATGCGCTCTTCTACAATATTGCTGACTTTTCGATTATAGATTATGTCGGTGGTTTGAAGGATCTCGAGAATCGCCAGTTACGGGTGATCGGTGATCCAAGGGTTCGCTTCGAGGAAGACCCGGTGCGCATGCTGCGTGCCCTGGAGTTCAGCGCCCGGCTCGATTTTTCTCTTGATGCTGAGACGTTGGCAGGGATCTCGGAGAAGGCGCCCTTAATCTCTGCGGCTGCTCCGGCCAGGGTCCGTGAAGAGTTGATGGAACTCTTCCGCCACGGTGTCGGGGCCGCAGTCCTCAAGCGTGCTCAGGATCTCGGGCTGATGCAGCCGATGATGGGCGGCTACCAACCGGGAGAGTCAACCTTTAAGCTGCTGGAACTCCTTAACCAGTATTTTAAGAAGGGGGGGCATGTCGATGAAAGCATGATTCTGGCTGCTCTCTTTATCGATCGCTTCTGGCATAAATGCCCGGCACAGTCGGCGCTGCCGATTAATGAAGTTTTACACTCGGCCGGGCATCTGTTAACGCCCTACTGCACACACTTTCGTCTTGCCCACGGTTTACGCCATCAGGCGCGAGAAATGTTGGTTGGTTGCTATCGCTTCACCCGTGGGCTCGGCCATCGGGGACAGAAACGTTTTTTGCAAAATCCGGCAGCAGCTCGTGCTTTTGTGCTGTTTCGCCTCTGGAATCAGGCGATTGACGGCGATCCGGAGCAGCTGGAAGTCTGGCAGAAAGCGTTGCATAGAGGGCCCGATCAGGCCAGTCACGCCGAGCCGCAAGCGAG
>JAOUDB010000237.1 GCA_029859485.1 Desulfuromonadales bacterium
AGAACTGACGCACTTGGTTGCGCCGAAGCATCTTTTTCCTAACTTCTTTATTATGTTCGTTCAAGCAGACGACGTGAAAAACGTTTTTTGCCAGGTCCAAACCTACAGTGGTAGTATTCATGTTGGTCTCCTTTCGCTACATTGATGGTTGGTGTTGCTTCCATCATGGCGCACAGACGCCGATTTGGGTAGCGGGGGGAGACCATCTCATCATATGTCACGACTTCTAAGAAGAAAACCGGCTTCTTACTGATAGAGGTATTTAGGAAGCTGATTAATCCACAAATTGAAGGCCACCAGGAGATGATCCAGGTGGCCATTTATTATTTATCAGCCTATCTGAGATTTATCTCTGGCTCACTGTTTGTGACACCTCCGAACAAAGAATAGGATATGTAGTAAGAGACCTTTCTTAGTCTATGGAGATCGACTCTACCATTGCAAATATTCAATATATTTAGGAAGGACCTTAATCTTCCAACAAACAGCCACGCAACTGTTTTGGGTAGCCTTCTTAATTTGCAAAAGTTAGTAAGAATCTTGAATTTGATCAACCTGATGCGTCGAAACATTGTAGGACAAGAAAAGGGCAATTAGTGCGAAATTAGTTTAAAAAACTATAACTTTCGATTTATGAAGACGGGTATTTTGTTTTATTTACACAACAGTAATCCCTTCTAATATTTAATAACACTCCAATTATTTGATTTATGTGGTGCGTTAAAACATGTTTCATCATTTAGTTCTCGAAGTTCTTACAGTTGAAAATGAAAGGTTGGTGTTCCGCAAAATTTACCAGAAATATTCAGATCTGACCGGTGACGGCAAGGTAAAACTCGAATCGGGAGATCAACATGATGGCATCAACAGTCCGTTTGATGGTGGTAATGATCGCAATGGTCGGACTTCTCGGAGCCCAAGCTGTTTGCGAGAACGTAAAAAAGGTGACATCATCCGCCCTCGGGATCGCGGCGGACCAACGTGTCGTGCGCATCGAGTACAGTTCCGGATCGCAGCTCGAGCAGATCATCAACGAACTCAACTACAAACCGGAAGGTTGGCAGGCCAGCATCCGACGGGTACCTAGGCTGTACATTACCGACGTTCCTTCGCGCTGGCGGGACAAAAGCTTCAAAGAACTCGACGTGATGACTAAGAAGCATCTCTTCTTCTGCTTTCTTGGCCCGCTGGTCCTGCGCTCTAACGAGCTCATTCAGAAAAATCGGGATCGGGCCACTTCAATCATTGAGGCGCTGCGTGCAGGTGCCGCAGTCAGCCACCAGGACCAAACCTTTCTGCGCGAAATAGTAGAGGCTTACAAGGTGGCCGAAGGCAAAACCGACCTTACAGATCACTCACTTCATGATAAGATTCTCAGTCGTGTCGATACCGTGCCACCATCCCTTGTGTTGGCACAGGCCGCTGAAGAGAGCGGCTGGGGAACCTCTCGATTTGCCGTCGAGGGCAATGCGCTGTTCGGCATGTGGACCTGGTATGGCGAGGGCATTAAGCCATTGAAGCAGCGCTCAGGGCTAGGTAACTACAAGATAGCTGTCTACGAAACGCCACTGCAATCGGTTATAGCCTATATGCACAATCTTAATACCCACCAAGCATACAAGAAGCTACGCGCACGGAGGGCCGAACTGCGCATGGCCGGTACCAAGGTGACCGGATGGGATCTCGCGAGCACATTGACAAAGTATTCTGAGCGCGGTCAGGCTTATGTAGACTCACTTCAAACCCTGATAAAGGTGAATATGCTCCAGCCGATCGACGACGCCTACCTCGACAACGGGCCCACAATCCTACTCATACCGGTCGGGGACGTGGCTAAAAGAATGACGAGTCGCTAGTACCAAGCGGCGATGCTTTAGAAGATCCCAAATTCTATAAATCACCATCAAGAAGATGCGAAAATGGCCCTTCCACCCAGGAGGGGCCATTCCGATATTGCACGACTTGTGAGAAGAAAACTGGCTTATTATTGAGCCTTTTGCAAAGGGGCTATTGATAGAGACATTCAACAACCTCTTTAATACAAAAAACGATGGCCACATGGAACAACTGGGTGGCCATTTATTATTTATCAGGGGTAGTAATAATTTCGCAGTTTTGTCGAGTTCAAACTCGCCAAGCAATACAGTAGAATTTATAAAAACTCTGCCCCTCCAACTTTACCACCCCCGCTGTACTCAAAATTTATTCTTATAAATCAGTCGTTTACCTCTACCAAATTCTAGCGTTCCAAATAGTTTAGGAGGACAAAGAAGGCACGAGTTCCCTTCTTCGGATCAGAGTTTGGGAGTTCTTTTTTTTGAAAGCGCTATTTAAAGAAAGGTCTCAGCACGCAATCGTGGCTGGTGCCTTATTTTTTTGGTCGTGTTGTTCCTCTGTGTTTAAGGATTACCGCTCTTTTTCCTATCACTCAAGTTGTAACTACCTGAAAGCAATGTAAGGTTTGCATTGAAAGCCGCTTACTATAAAAGAGGGTCTCCCTTGTCATTTGGATTTTTTTAATCCGAGCAATAATTTAAAGAGAGAGGGCTTATGTCTATCAATAATTCAACTGACCGAGAGAGGTTTCCTCTATTTCCTACGCTCGACCGCGGGGGCCGTATTGAGTTAGTCCAGCATTTCGAGAAGAGTGCGTGCTGGAACATCGACTTTATTATAATGATGGGCTTAGCCACAGCACTCGCTGCTCTTGGCTTGATGCAGGATTCAATTCCGGTAGTGATCGGCGCGATGCTAGTCGCACCTTTAATGTCTCCGCTGATCGGAGCTGGTTTCGCTTTAGTGCAAGGAAATATTAGCCTGTTCAGGGACTCAATGAAAGCTATGTCATTTGGAGTTTCTGGCGGGTTATTGATCTCGCTAATCCTTGGTTTTCTTACCCCGGAGTATGAACCAACCTTGGAGATCATGGCTAGAGGCAATGTCAATTTACTTGACCTCGGAGTCGCAGTGCTATCAGGAATGGCCGCCGCTTACTCTATGGGCCGACCAGACTTATTTGCCACAGTTGCCGGTGTTGCCATAGCCGCCGCGTTGGTTCCGCCATTGGCTGTTGTCGGGATAGCAATAGCGGCTGGTGTCTACTGGCTGGCTGGAGCAGCAACTGTGCTGTTGATCACTAACCTTATCGCGATCATTTTGGGCGCGGCGTTGGTTTTTCGGTTTTTGGGTGTCCAGGGCTCTTTAGCAGGTGCTCAGCTTCCAATCTGGGCGCGTCGGATGTTCCTATCACTGGTTCTAGCCGTTGGTTTGCTTATTTTTCCTCTCGGCGATCGTGCCCTTAAGCAGGCGAGGGAAGGGCAAACTCGCCCTCTTACGTATCCCGCCTCTTTGAAGGTTCGTAGTGCAGTCCAAGAGCGCATTGGCACAGAAAAGGACGTCGAGGTGATGATGGTTGCCAGAATTGGAGTTGAGCCGAACATGGGTATCCACGTCTTTTTGGTGAGCCCAAGTAATATTCCCGAAAAACTTTCGTCAGAACTTGTTGACATTATAGGTAATGTCGTAGGAGAAGACACCCCGGTGAGGGTGATTAGACTAAAAGGCAAAATCAAGGACTACCTAGTTGCAACTAAGTAACATATTAATTCGAGAGCATTAATTGACATCACGTTGCATTGATGAAGAGAAGTTTCATACAAGTCACGACTTTTGAGACTAAAAACGGCTTCTTATCTTAATAGAGACATTCAACAGGAGCTTTAATCTGAAGTTTACGGCATTGCCACTTCTTGACTTCTATGTGGCCACGTATATAAAATTTAATTGAGGCAAGGTAGTGACCTTGCCGTAACTACAACGTTGCCTTACAGGCTTTCCCCCTCCTGGCCTGTGGGGCTTTTTTTATTATCTGGTTATCTACTTCGCTCCACCAATAGCCATAGGGTCTTAACCTTTTTTTAAACAGGGATATACAGGATGTATAGGATAAAACCTTAAGAACCAACCCTTAGTGATTTCTCCACACTCTGAAGATTTTGTCTTTATCCTTCTTGTCCTGCCTATCCCTGTCATTAATAGTTCTTTTGCCCTTAAAACCTGATAAAAGCTTAGAAAATATCTGAAATAGATTGAGTTTAACTCGGGGAGGCCCAAAAAAAGCGTGCCTCACTCCGGGACACGCTTTCTTATCACAATGAAATATCCTTGTAGAGGTTTAAGCTGGAGTCCAGTAGCAACGTTTAGGCGAGACGATTTTTTCTTCTTTTTTCAGTTGTGCCATTGCTTTGTCGACAGCTTTGCGGTCCAGTCCGCTAAGTTCTGTGATTTTGCCTGCATTGAGAGGCTGTCCTTCGGCACGCATAACTTCGAGAACCTTTTCAGTAACATCCATTTTTATACTCCTTCAGTTAAAAATCTCTTTCAGAAAGGGTTACCAGGTTTGGGTGGCGGAATCAATTGTGACAGCGAGCGTTGCTCTTAGCCAGCTAAACTTCTCCTTCAAGATGTCAAAATCTGGCCCGGAAGTAACAAATTCGGCCTTCCCCTTAATTAAAAAACCTGCGCCTGCTCCGTGCAGTCCCTTAACCTTACTACTTGCTGTAGTGATGACAACTTCGGGGTTCTGTTTGATGTTTTCTTCGGTCTCATGCATATATCCGGCTGGGATCAGAAAACGTCCTTCCGGTGATATTTGGACGTAACTGTTCCAGGTATTGACCATATGAAGACCTTTTTTACCTTGCGTTGCAATCGAAACTATTCCGTCTTTCTTGAGAATTTCAAGTAGTTTTTCAGAAATCATAACGTGGTCCCCTGTGTTAAATAGTTTGTTATTAAAGATGGTGTAAGGTTACTTGATTGCTGGCCCCATCAAAAGGTACAATTCACAAAAAAACAATGGGGCCAGATTGCCTGAAAGCAAATTATGTTTATTTTAAACAATACAGATTCCACGCCGCTCTACCAGCAACTCTTCCTGCAAATTCAAGAGAAAATACTATCCGGGAAATTGCCAGCGCATACCAAGCTCCCTTCAATTCGGACCTTAGCAGAAGAGCTATCAACAAGCCGCAATACAATTGAAGGGGCCTTCCAGGAACTGTACGCAGAGGGATA
>JAOUDB010000238.1 GCA_029859485.1 Desulfuromonadales bacterium
TATCATTCAAGCTGAGTTACCCTCAGGATGAAGTTCTTTGGCAAGATTCTCCGTTAGATTTTCGATCCCTGGACTACCCAGTCCGTACAGGTGCAGATCTCTCTGTGGAAACGGTATCGTGATCTCTTTTTCACGGAATCTCTTTAGGATCTCATGCACTAACTGTCCGGTTAAAGATTTGCAAAAAGACGTAAGTTGTTGAGAATAATAGTTCTTTGACATAGCTATCACGTTTTCGATTTGAATTCGCATCAGCATTATGGGTTGATACCTCTCTGTCTTTACAGGATGGTATCTATGAATTCCGGTCATACTGTTTTCAGGCAACTACTACAATTGCTGCCACGGCATGAGTTCGACCTGTGCATTCGTCGTTATCGCGGCAACTACAGAGCCAGGAGTTTCTCAACGTTTGATCAGTTTCTATGCCTCGCATATGCCCAGATGACTGGGCGTGAGAGTTTGCACGATATCGAAACCTGTTTGAACTCTCATCAAGAAAAACTGTATCACATTGGCTTTAGAGGTTCTGTCTCTCGTTCTACTCTGGCCGACGCAAATGAACGCAGAGATTGGCGTATCTTTTAGGATTTCGGTCAAGTCCTGATCCGCATGGCTCAACGACTCTACCATGACGAACCGTTTGCCCTTGAACTCAGCCAGCCTCTGTACGCATTTGACTCAACAACCATTGACCTGTGCTTGTCATTGTTTCCTTGGGCCGAATTCCGCAGAACAAAGGCTGCGGTAAAGATGCACACACTGATCGACCTACGGGGAACAATTCCGACATTCGTGACGATCACAACGGGCAAGGTTCATGATATCAGGATGCTCGACACTTTGCCTGTGACAGAAGACGCTATCTTCACCATGGATCGGGCCTATATCGACTTCGCCAGACTCTATGTGCTTCACCAGAAAGAAGCCTATTTTGTCGTCAGGGTAAAGGACAACTTACGCTTTAAGTGCCTGTATTCATCGCCCAAAGATAAAGAGGCCGGTATCAAGGCGGATCAAACAGTTGCCCTGGTAACTTACAAATCGAAAAAAGGCTACCCGGAAAAATTACGCCGGGTTAGCTATGTCGACAAGAAACGCAACAAACGTTTAGTGTTTCTGACCAACAACTTCGCGCTGCCAGCACCAGTCATTGCTGAAATTTACAAGCAGCGCTGGCAAGTTGAACTGTTTTTCAAATGGGTCAAGCAGCACTTGCGGATAAAGACATTTTACGGAACATCAATAAACGCGGTGAAAAGTCAGATCTGGGTACGAAATCAGGTGACCCCCGGGAATGGAATTCAAATCCCACCCCCTCCGCCATATTTGAAAGGCCCGACCATTCCTGGTTGGGCCTTTGTTTTTTTACCTCTTGTCAATCTCCATTTAAGCCATTAACTGCCCACCGTTGATTTCGATGACCTGGCCGGTCACGTAGCCGCTTAGGCTGTTGCTGGCCAGATAAAGGGCTGTTCCGGTGCAGTCTTGCGCAACCCCGAGTCTTTGCATGGGAATTGTTGCTTGGGTTTTGTTGAGTTTCTCCCGGCTGGAAAACTGCTCGTGGAAAGCTGTATCGATGGTGCCTGGAGAGATTGCATTGACGCGGATATGTTGATCCGCCAGCTCCCTGGCCAAAGAGCGGGTCAGGGTGCTGACAAAGGCCTTGGAGGCGCTGTAAATAGAAGAGCCCGGGCTGCCGCCGGTACGGGCAGAAATCGAACTGACGTTGATGATGCAGCCACTCTTTTGCTGGCTGAAGATAGGCAGGGAGGCCCGGCAAGCGGTTGCGACAGAGCGTGCATTGAGATCGAAAACCTGATCAATAAAATCATCGTCCACTTCTGCCAGGCGGCGTCTTCCGACCATGCTGCCGGCATTGTTGATCAGGATGTCCAGTCCGCCGAAGTGCGTGGCGACCTTTTCTACTGTCTCTGCAACGGCCTGGCTTGACCTGAAGTCAGCTTGCAGCGAAAAAGCATCACCTCCGGCTGAACGAATCTTCTTGATCCGTTCTGCAACGGCCTGTTCTCGACTGCCGTGAAAGTGTATTCCGACTTTGGCACCATGGGCGCCAAACGCTTCCGCAATAGCAGCGCCGATGCCGCTGCCACCGCCGGTCACCAGCACCACCTTGCCGCAAAGGTCAGCCTTCAACGAGTCAGCCTGTTGCCTTGGCATATTGCCTCTCTTGTGGTTTTTAGCCGACCAGCACCCTGGAGACGGCTTTTTCCCAGCCGCTCAACAAGTCGTGTCGTTTTGCAGTACTCAGTTTGGGGGTAAATAATGCTTCACGTTGCCAATGGTTGCCTATGTCGGCGAGCGAATCAAAGATACCGAGCTGGACGCCCGCCAAAGAAGCCGCACCCAAGGCTGTGGTTTCCGTGACCAGGGGGCGCTCAACCGGAACGTCGAGCAGGTCCGCCAAAAACTGCAGAAACCAGTTGTTGGCGGCCATGCCGCCATCGACGCGCAACGCCTTCGAGCCGGTTTTGCTGTCGAGCTTCATCGCTTCCATGAGGTCGTAGGTCTGGTAGCCGACCGATTCCAGGGTTGCCCGGACAATTTCGGCAATTCCGGTGTCGCGGGTCAGCCCGAAGATGGCTCCGCGTGCTTGAGGGTCCCAATGTGGAGCGCCCAGTCCCGTAAAAGCCGGGACCAGGTAGACGCCGCAATTGGAGTTGAGCCCTTGCGCCAAGCCTTCGACCTCGCCAGCGGAGTCGATCAATTTCAGCCCATCGCGAATCCACTGGACAGCCGCTCCGGCCGCAAAGATCGAGCCTTCGATGGCGTAGCTGGTCTGTCCGTTAACGCGGTAAGCGACCGTTGTCAGTAGGCGATTCCGGGAACGTAGCGCCTTTTCCCCGGTGTTCATCAACACGAAACAGCCGGTGCCATAGGTACTTTTGATCATTCCCGGTTCAAAACAGGCCTGGCCGATGGCTGCCGCTTGTTGATCACCGGCTATGCCGCCGATAGGAATGGCTCGTCCGAACAGCTTGGCGTCGGTCGTGCCGAAGTTGGCGATGCAATCTTTTACTGCTGGCAACAGGCCCTCTGGGATGTGGAACATCTCCAATAAAGAGCTGTCCCATTCTTGCGTATGGATATTGAACAGCATGGTCCGCGACGCGTTGGTGGCGTCAGTGGCGTGCACCTTGCCGCCGGTCAGCCGCCAGAGCAGAAAGCTGTCGACAGTGCCGAATGCCAGTTCCCCCTTTTCGGCTTTGGCCCTGGCCCCGACTACATGATCCAGAATCCAGGCTAGTTTGGTTGCCGAAAAGTAAGGGTCGAGCAGCAGACCGGTGCATGCGGCGACATGTTCCTCCTTGCCAGCGGCTTTGAGCTCGGCGCAACTGTCAGCGGTGCGCCGATCCTGCCAGACGATGGCGTTGTAGAGGGGCTTGCCGGTCTGGCGATCCCAGACCAGGGTCGTCTCGCGCTGGTTGGTGATGCCTATGCCCGCAACCTCTACCCCTTCTTCTCCGGCTTTCTGAAGGGCCTGGCGACAGACTTCGAGCACCGACTGCCAGATTTTCTCCGGGTCATGCTCGACCCAGCCGTCCCGCGGGTAGATCTGTGTGAATTCCTTCTGGGCAAGAGCGATACAGTGCCCTTTGTCGTCAAAGATCATCGCACGGGAACTGGTTGTCCCCTGGTCGATCGCAAGGATGTGACGTCCTTTCATACGATGCCTCCTGTAACCCTAGTTTTATTTGTGACACGTTCATGATCAATCAATATCGAAAATTGTCAAGGGCAGGCCTGTTCATAAGTGAACAAAAAGACCTTCCTTTCCTTGTCAGATGAACAAAAGTTGATATAAGGTTTTAGACCCAATTCGATGCAGAGCGTGATTTTCTTCTGACTGACCTGGATGCAACATGAACCAGCGACAACGGGAAATTTTACTTCTCGTTCAACAGCAGGGCTTCGTTGCCATCGAAACGCTGGCGCAGAATTTCCATGTTACGCCGCAAACGATTCGCCGCGATATCAATACCCTCTGCGAGCAGCAACTGCTTACCCGCTACCATGGCGGGGCCGGGCTCTCCTCCAGTGTTGAAAATGTTGAATACACCGCCCGCCAGGTCTTGAATCTGGACGAGAAGCGTTGTATCGCCGAGCTCACCGCAAAGCAAATCCCCGACCGGGCATCGATCTTTATCAACATCGGCACCACAACCGAAGAAGTCGCCAAGGCCTTACAGAATCATACCGGCTTGCGGATTATCACTAACAACCTCAACGTTGCAGTGATTCTCCGCAGCAATCCCAGTTTTGAAATCATTATAGCAGGCGGCGCAGTCAGACCTCGTGATGGCGGCATTACCGGCGAAGCAACCATCGATTTTATCCGCCAGTTCAAGGTTGATTTCGGCATCATCGGCATTTCCAGCATCGACGCGGATGGGACGCTGCTTGATTTTGACTATCATGAAGTTCGAGTAACCCAGGCCATTATCGAAAACTCCCGCCAGGTCTTTCTGGTTGCGGACCAGAGCAAATTCGAGCGCTGTGCAATGGTCAGGCTCGGCAACATCAGTCAGGTTGACGCCCTCTTTACCGACCATCCGCCACCACCGCACATCATTGAGATTCTAAGTGAAGCTAACGTTGTCCTACATACTTCTGATGCTGCCATTGGCAAGACGAAACGCCCGGCAGAGTTAATCTAAACAAGGGAAATGTCTTCATGGCAATGGTTATTGAAAACGTCACAAAACGGGTCGAGAAAGAATGTCATATCGACGATATTTCTCTGCAGCTTGAACCGGGCACATTCAACGTTCTGCTCGGCCGAACCCTGTCCGGGAAAACCACCTTGATGCGCTTGATGGCAGGACTTGACAAGCCGACTAAAGGGCGAATTCTGATGAATGGTCAGGATTTGACCGGGGTGTCGGTGCGTAAACGCGATGTGGCCATGGTGTATCAGCAATTTATCAACTATCCATCAATGACCGTTTACAAAAACATTGCCTCGCCTTTACGCCTGGCAAAAGTTCCCGAAGCCGAAATTGACCGCAAGGTCCGTGAAGTTGCCGAGA
>JAOUDB010000035.1 GCA_029859485.1 Desulfuromonadales bacterium
ACCGGTCCAGCTCTTCGGTGCCGAGGCTGCGCAGCAGTTTGAGGGTTTGCAGCTGACTGCAGCTGCAGGCAAAGGTCAGCTCCTTGCTGCCGAGGATATGATAAGGGAAGTCCTCAAGGATGCATGCTGCGATCGCTTCAGGCGTCAGCCCCTGGCTGAGCATAGTCGTGGTAGGCGACAGAGTGGAGAGCCGCTCGGCGAGACGGTCGGCCATGCTGTCATCAGCTTCGGGCATTAGTTGCAGAAGGAAACCTCCGGCCGCGACCACTTCAGCATGCTGTCCCAGTTCAACGCCCAGGGCGACACTTGACGGTGTCTGCTCCGAAGTGGTGAAATAGTATGCCAGATCTTCTGCGATTTCACTGCTGACCAGTTGCACTGTGCCGCGGTAAGGCTCTTTCAGATCAAGATCCTTGACGACGTGCAGAAACCCGGCGTGACCGATGGCTCCGGCGACATCGTACCGCCCGTCTCGTGGCGGCAGGCCTGCCGATGCCACCTTGAGGGTTGCACGTACCTGACCATGAGCATTGGTCTCAGCCTGCAACCTTTGCAAAGGCCCGTTGCCTTCGATCGTCAGGCCGACCCGTTGCTGGCCTTTGAGAAGGCTGCCCATTAAGGCCGCAGCCGTGGCCAGGCGACCGATAGCGACGGTGGCGGTCGGATCAGTCTGCTGCCGACGACGGACTTCCTCGACCAGGGAGGTGGTTGAGGCGACGCTGACGCGGATGGCGCCATCGAGAGTCAAGACACGAATCATATGATCAGACATGAGAACAACTCCTTAAAGTAAAGACCGGAATCTTAGCTGAAAGCCAAGCGCCGGTAAAGCTTGTGATGGGATCGATAGAGAGAAACGTATGTTAGAAACTATTTCCTGGTTGCCCTGGCTGGTGCCGCCCTTGCTTGGCGCGCTGATTGGCTATGTGACCAACTATATCGCTATTCGCATGCTCTTTCGTCCCTTGCGACCCTGGCATCTTTTCGGTGTGCGTATACCGCTGACCCCGGGGATTATTCCGTCCAAGCGCGGAGAGCTTGCGCAGCGCATGGGTGAAATGGTCGGAGCCCACCTCCTGACAGCCGATGATGTTCGCCTAACGCTGGAAAAACCCGCTTTTCGGCGTGAACTGAAGAGCGCCGTCAATGACAAGCTCCAGACCTTTCTTTCTCGCGAGCTTGGCTCTCTTGACACCCTTGTGCCGGAAAGTTACCATCGCCGTTTCTGTGAGTTGGTTTCGACTCTGCGGGTCAAAGCGGTTGGAGCGATTTCCGACTACCTGGCAAGCGATGCTTTCGAAGCTCAGGTGCGTAGCTTCATTCAGGAAAAAGGCGATCGCCTTTTGGCCCGCGACCTGGAAAGTTTCCTGACCCCGGAACGTTACCAGAAACTGCAGAGTCACCTCGACACGCGCGTGACCACGATCCTGCACTCGGACACAACAGCCGGGGCGGTTGAGCGCTTTGTCGAAGACCGCCTCGAACGGCTGCTGCAGAGTGAGCGTTCACTGCGCGACTTCCTGCCTAAGGATCTGGTCGAGGTCCTCCTCCAACAGCTCGAAAAAGAAGTGCCGCCTCTGCTGGAGCGTTTCGGTGGCATGCTCTACGATCCCGATTTTCGACAGCGCTTGGTGGAACGTGCCCGTCAGGGGATCGACACCTTTCTCGATTCTCTAGGCGGTCTCGCCGGCCTCTTGAGTGGGTTTGTCGACCTGGACAAGATCTACAACCGCATCCCGGAGTTCATCGACAAAGCCGGGGAAGAACTCTCGCACTGGCTGCGTGAAGAAAAGACCCAGCAACAGGTTGCTGGCATGCTGCGCGAGCGTCTTGAAGGGATCCTCGACAAGCCCGTCAGCCGTTTCCTGGAAAAGGCTCCCTACGAAAAAGTTGCCGGAGCCAGGCGGTATCTCAGCGAGCGCTCGGTCGCAGCGGTGCAGAGTCGCCGCACAACAGAGCTTTTACTCGGTTTTGCCGACAAAGGTTTGCATCGGGTCAAGGACCGATCTTTTCGCAGTTTGCTCGATGAGAACTTGCCCGAAGGCGGCATGGAACAAGTGCAAAACGACCTGGTAGAGCGTCTCCTTACACTGGCCCGCTCCGTTGAAGCGGCCAATGCGATTGACACCGTAATCAAAGAGAAGCTCGAGGCCTGGGTTTTTGAGAAGCCTTTGGGACGTTTGGCTGAACGCTTGCCTGCCGATGTCCTGGAAGAGCTTGAAGACGGCCTCTACCGCCAGGTCGGTGATGTCTTGCAAAAAGAAGTGCCACCGCTGATCGAAACCCTCAACGTGACCCGCATGGTGGAAGAAAAGGTCAATCAACTCGATATACTGCAGGTAGAAGATTTACTGATGGGGGTCATGAAGGAACAGTTCAAGTACATCAACATGTTCGGTGCCGTGCTCGGTTTTTTAATCGGTTTGATAAACCTCGCCGTTTTGTTGATGGCCTGATGCTGAACCTGTGAGTATAGTCAGTGTTAAAGGCGATTTCACCACCCGTTCGCTTCTCTCACTTGAGCCACAGAGAACATAGAGAACAGCTAGGACATATTGATTCTCTCTGTCTTCTCTGTGACTCCGTGGTGAAAGATTTTGATACCATTGTTTATTTATTGCGGCCTTGCACTAAGGTAGGAGGTCGTTCATTAACGAGAAGGAGACGCCTGATGAATTCCCGTTTTTCCTTTGGTTGGGAGCATCTTCGCCGCGCCTGGGGCGGTATCCTTGGTGCAGACGATCTCAACAGACTCCCCAAGGTTAATCGTGACCTGCCCTCTGCAGACGCTGAGCGGGTCAAACACCTCATGGTGGAGTGCCTGAGCGCCCGCGGTGGCGAGGTTTCGGCGCGTCAGCGTGCCGCCGTACTCGGCGAACTCTACCTGACGTTAAGTGAAACAGGGCGAAGGAATTTTCTTGCAACGCTGGTAGACAACTTTTCTGTCGACCGTGAGGTGGTCAAGACCACGGCACGAAAGCTTCTTGAAACGGCTGACGACCAGAGCTTTCAGAAAGTTGCCGGCCGCATGCGTGAAGCGCTTATTTCGCCACAGCAACAGCTGCTGACCCAGTTTAACGCCCTGCCTGAAGGGATCAAATTCCTGGTCGATTTGCGAGCTGACGTTCTGTCTTTTCGCCCATCTCAACCACAACTGGCAGTCCTTGATCGCGAACTGAAATACCTCTTGGCCAGTTGGTTCGATGTTGGTTTCCTGAGCGTGCAACGGATCAGCTGGCAGAGTCCCGCCGCTTTATTGGAAAAACTCATGGCATATGAAGCAGTGCACGCCATCAATTCATGGTCTGACCTGCACAACCGCCTTGAGTCTGATCGCCGTTGCTACGCTTTCTTTCACCCCGGCATGTCCGACGAACCGCTGATCTTTATCGAGGTCGCGCTGGTTGACGGCCTGGCCAGCAGCGTACAGGAGTTGCTTGATGAAAGTGCCCCTGAAACAACGGCAGAAGAAGCGAATACCGCGATCTTCTACTCGATCTCCAACACCCAAAAGGGCTTACAGGGGATCAGCTTCGGCCCCTTCCTGATCAAACAGGTTGTCACCAGTCTGCGCCAGCAGTTGCCGAACCTGAAAACCTTTTCAACCCTGTCACCCATCCCCGGCTTCCGTCGTTGGCTGGTCTCTTATTTCGAGCAGACCCTGGGCACAGCAGAGCAGGAGACTGCCCTGCAGGCTCTGACCGAGGCAGCAGGGTTGCTCAAGGTTGCCGTTGAACCGGAGTCTGTTTTCAATGCTCCCCAGTGGTGGGAGAACCCGGAGGTTGCAGACCTGCTGAAAGAGTCTTTACTCTCCCTCTGTGCACGTTACCTGCACGAGCTCCGTGAAAAAGACCAGGCCCCAGTTGATCCCGTTGCCCGCTTTCACCTCGGCAACGGTGCCCGTATCGAGAGGCTTAACTGGCTGGGCGACACCTCAGCCAAGGGGATGCTCGAATCCTGCGGCCTGATGGTCAACTATCGCTATCAACTCAAAGAGATAGAGAAAAACATTGAGTCTTATGCCGTCAGCAAGGAGATCGCCTCCGCGTCGCGGGTTCGCAACCTGCTGCGCGATGAGGATGACGAGCAGGGGCAGTTGAACCGTTTGCGCCGGCTGCTGCCAATTGGCCGCAGCAACAGCTCCACTGATGTTGAGCAATCATAACCTGTTTTTTTGTTTCCTGAGGAGTGGCAGCAATGAACCTGAAGCCGGAAGTTGTTGAACAGTTGGAGCGGGTTCTTTCTTCGGTGGAGCAACTCCTGCCGAAGGCTATAGAACCGATTGACTGGAGAGAGGCCCCTGCTGCCAACTGGCGCAGGCACTCCTTTGCCGGCTATCTGGAGGCGATTGAGGACATAGACGAAACCAATCTTGACGATCTGGTCGGCATTGATCGTCAGAAAAAGGTCCTGGAGAAGAACACCCGGCAGTTTCTTAAAGGGTACCCTGCCAACAACGCCTTGCTCTGGGGCTCGCGCGGTACCGGCAAATCCTCAGTTGTGCGAGCTTTGCTCAATAAATACGCGGATTCTGGCTTGCGGATTGTTCAAGTCGACAAGCACGACCTTGATCACCTGCCCGACATCTTCGCGCAGATCGGCAAACTGCCTTACCGCTACATCATCCTCTGCGACGATCTTTCCTTCGAAGCTGACGACCCGGGCTATAAGATTCTCAAAAGTGTCCTTGATGGCTCGGTCTACGCATCACCAAAGAACGTCTTGATCTACGTGACTTCCAACCGCCGCCACCTGCTTCCCGAGTTCCATACCGACAATCTCGGTGCCAAGATGGTCCATAATGAAATTCACCACGGGGAGGCGGTCGAAGAGAAAATCTCCTTGTCAGATCGCTTTGGCCTCTGGCTGTCTTTCTACGTTTTCAAGCAGGATCTTTACCTGGAGATTGTACAGAAAATCATCGTCCGGCTCTGTCTCGAGAACCAGGTAGAACCGCAATGGAATGATGAAATGGCTCGGGCGGCAATCAAGTGGTCGCACGAAAAGAGCAAGCGCTGTGGTCGTACCGCACTACAGTTCGCGCGGCACTGGCTTGGGCAACACATGCTGGATAACGAGGACTGAACAAGCGAACGCCTCTCTTGAAGGTTGCACAATCCTACCGCGTTGAGTGGTCAGTTTTGTTCAGGTCTCCCTTACGAGGCTAGAATAGCTGCTGTGCCCAAACCGATGCGCCCTGCATGATCATCTCGATAGCATAGGTTCCGACGACCAGAGCGACAATACGACCGGCCACCTCAACGTAACGCTCAATTAATGGTTCATTCCGGGTCCGCACGATATCGTGTACCTTTTTCAGGCCTATCATGATGGCGGCAACCAAACCGATGGCGAGCAGGATTGAAGTGATGGCCCAAACCGGTGGCAGCTCTCTGCCGGCCAGAATCGAAGCGCTGACGGTCCCAGGGCCAATCATGATGGGCATGGCAATAGCCCCGGCAATATGCTCAGGCTTGCCACGTAAGTTTTTGATTGCGTCCGGGCCTTTAAACACAAATTGCAGGCCGATCATCAGGAAGACAATACCACCAAAAATTTGAAACGATGCAAAGTTGGCCTGCAGGAGCCTCTCGAAGATCAGATCACCTAGCAGGGCAAAGGTGATGAACACCGCAGAACTGATACAAGAGGCGCGAATAAGAACTTTCAGGAAAGCATGAAAATCCATCTCCTGAACCAAGTCGACCAGGTAGATGATCAACAGGAACGGGTTTAACAACATGAACAGGAGCAGAAATGATTTTATAAATGGATCCATGACTATCCTTTGCGAATCTGGGAGTTGAATTTGTCTACTGTTACATATCATTGGTTCTGTCTTTAGACACACAAAAATCTGCTCGAACGGAAAACGGCCGGAGGAATCAAACCTCCGGCCGTTCATGGTCGAGCTATTACAGGCGGACCTACATGGCTGCCTTGCGAGCTGCTGCGAGCCAACCGTCCCATTTCTCCTGGTTCTTGGCAATCCATTCCTTGACGTGTCGATTGATATCTTTCTGTGATTTTTCACCTTCCTGCATTTTGGTGTTCTGCTCGTTGATATCACCAAGGGGTAGAGTGAAGACCTTAAAGAACTCTTTAGCAGCAGGATTCGCCGCGAGGAATTCCTTGTTGGCAACGATCTGGATGTCTGCAACCACAAAGCCGAGTTTGACCGGATCACTGACGGCTCCGTCAATACCGCTCACGGTCAGGCGATCGACCATTGGCTCTTGCGCTTCTGTGGGCTTGATCTCAGGAACGTTCATCCACACCACGTCTTCGCCTGGCTTGAACTTGAAAATCGTCCAGTTTGGAGCCCAGGTGTAAAAGAAGGCAGGCTGGCCGGATTGGTAGCGAGCCAGGGCGTCGGCCATGCTTGCCGAATAAGAGGCTTTGATTAGATTGATATCATCTTCAAGATCATAGGCGTCCATATGATGGGCGATCGTGCCCTCACAGCCCCAGCCAGCTGGACAGGCGGTCAGGTCAGCTTTGCCGTCGCCATTGGCGTCGAATGCTTCTTTGACTTCAGGACGTTTGAAGTCCTCAAGGGACTGGATATTGTATTTCTCCACGTCTCTTTTCGAGACCAGGTAGCCTTGCAGTCCGCCAGCCTTGACGACGTAGCCGACTTTTTCACCCTTCTCGTAAAAGTTCTTTGGCAATTGACCATCGTGGACAGGGAACCAGCCGTTAGTCCAGTAGTCAAGATCACCCAGCGCGAGTGATTGGTAAAAGAGAGGGTTCTGCAGCTCTTTGGGCTTCATGACATTGTAGCCAAGCTCTTTCAGACCAGCACTTACCAGAGCTTCCTGGAAATAACCTGTATTCCAGGTTGCGCGGGCAGGTTTAACTTTGACGCCTTTGCCGGGCTCTTGCTGGTCAGCTAAGGCTGGCATCGATAGAGCCAACATCAATAGAACGAATAAAATGCGTTTCATGCTTTTCTCCTTATTTAACATTATGGGTGAATGGATCTTTAAAGGTTACTTGTGAGACATCCCCTGGGTGATCCGATCAAGCACCATCGCCAAGAGAACAATCGACAAACCACCGATGGTGGCCAAGCCGATCTCCAGGGTGTTCAAGCCTTGCACAACGGGGTTGCCAAGACCACCAGCACCGATCAGCGCTGCAATGACAACCATTGAAAGTGCCATCATAATGGTCTGGTTGAGCCCGGCCATAACTGACGGCATGGCAAGGGGGAATTGGACCTTGCGTAAAACCTGCCAAGGCGTTGCACCAAAAGCGAGCGCCGCTTCAACCAGCTCCGGATGAACCTGGCGGATGCCAAGGCTGGTCAGACGAATGATCGGCGGCAAGGCAAAGACGATCGTTGCCAGGATGCCGGAGACCGTGCCAATACTGAAGAGCATGACCACCGGAATCAGGTAGACAAAGGCCGGAGTCGTCTGCATGGCGTCAAGGAAAGGGCGCAAGAACATCTCAAAACGATCGCTGCGACCCGACATAATTCCGAGGGGAATTCCGACGATGGCGCAAAACACCACCGAACAGATCACCATCGCCAGAGTCGTCATGGTGTCGTCCCAGAGCCCGAGATATCCAACCAACAAGAAAGAAAGAACTGTAAAAACTGTCACCCTTTTCCCGGCATAACGCCATGCGGCTATGGCAAAGAGGAGGATTACCACGAACGGTGGAAGGGTCGCAAAAAGCCATTCAAGGCCTTCCAAACTCAGCTCGACCGGTACTTTAATCACCTGGAAAAAATCCCGATAGTTGAGCACCACCCAGTCGACGGCAGTTTGTATCCATTCATCAAGCGGTATCAGCTGTTCATCAAAATTAAAAATTTGCATCAGACTTATTATTCTCCGTAGGGTTTATCAGACCGTCACTTCTGTTGTTTCCTGTTCGCTGCGGTGCAGGGTGCGCAGGAAGAGATTCTTGGATACTGCACCCAGGTACTTATCACTCTCGCCGAGAATGGGTAACGGCCAGGGATGGCTTGCTACGTTGGGCAGGATGTCCTGCATCGAGTCAGTGGCGTGTGCTGTTACAACCTCGTCAAGATAGGCGTTAGGGATCAGGTGGGGTTGTTCCTCCTGGTCGAGCAACTCACGCAGCGAGTCAGATGAAACGATTCCCTTGAAGGTGCGGTTGGCATCAACAACATAGCCGTAATCTCGGTCATTTTTGATCAGTCTTTGCAGCGCCGCACGTGGGCTCTTGCCGTCTGTAATTGGTATGGTCACCTGAGTGTCGGTAGCGATGTCTCCAGCAGTAAGAATGTTGGTCGGATCAACACCACGGAAGAAGGCGCGCACGTAATCATCGGCCGGGTTCTGGAGGATTTCTTCAGGGGTGCCGACCTGAACCACACTGCCACCTTCCATGATGGCGATCCGATCACCGATTCGCATCGCTTCATCGAGGTCGTGGGAGATAAAGACGATGGTTCGTTTCGCCTTGGCTTGAAGCTTAAGGAGTTCATCCTGCATTTCGGTACGGATCAGCGGGTCAAGCGCAGAGAAAGCCTCGTCCATCAGCAGGATGTCGGGGTCAACCGCCAGACCGCGAGCCAGTCCGACTCTCTGCTGCATGCCACCGGAGAGCTCGTCCGGCATGCTGCCTGCCCAGGCCTCCAGGCCAACCTGCTCCAACGCCTCCAATGCCCTTGCTTCCCGGGTCTGCTTATCGATGCCGTCCATCTCAAGGCCGAAAGCGGCATTCTGCAAAACCGTCATATGCGGCATCAGGGCAAAGGATTGGAACACCATACTCATTTTCTTGCGCCGCATCTTCACCAACTCGTCATTGGTCATGCTGACGATATCTTCGTTGTCGATAAATACCTGTCCAACGGTCGGTTCGATCAAGCGGTTGATCATCCGTACCATGGTTGATTTCCCTGAACCGGAAAGGCCCATGATGACAAAAATCTCGCCGGTATAGATTTCGAAGCTTGCATTCTGTACACCGATCGTTGTTTCGGTTTTTTCAAAAATTTCTTCTTTAGCCAAGCCTTGTTCAAGCATGCCCAGGGCTTTTTTGGGATGAGGGCCGAATATCTTGAATAGGTTCTTAACTGAGACTTTGACCTCTTGTGACATTTTTTATCCTTAGAGTTTATGCGTGTTGGAAGATGTTTCCTGGGGTAGCTATGGGACGGGGCTTGCAGGCAAGCGGAAGTTGCACCTATGGCCACGGTCAATAGCGAACGGAAGAGGAGGTGGTCGTCTGCAATCAGCAGTGCCCCAGAAAGCGTCGTAATTTTATTTTTTTTAAAAGACAGAGCGACCCGCGACTCGTTCTACCGGGAAAGCAGAATCAAGCGCAACTCTGTAAGAAAAGGCAATCTGTGAAGCATCACTCGGGGTGATGTTCTTGACGATTACCTTGCGGGACAAGGATGGAACACCCTGGCAGGGTGTCACCTTTAGCTTTTAACCATACATCGCTTGGCGCGACAGGTCAAATTTGTCGGCCAGAAATTTAAGCCGATGGCTTCTCTTCTTCACTGAACAGAGCGATTTTACTTTGGGTGCTTTGGGCAGTCTCTGACTTACAGCGGCAATCACGGCCGCTGCTGGGTGGCGGCGTTCAGCCGCCTTTCAGCCCTCTGCGCTTGAGAAGAAGACCCGCAGCCAGGCCACTAAAAGCGAGCAGAAAAAGCACCAATGTCGCTAAATACACTTTCATTGTTCCACCTCGTTCAGAAACCGTTCGAAAGCCGGACTGGCATAAACGGTCGTCGATGTTTTATCGTGAATCAGGAAATAGGCTGCAATCTCATTCTTTTCACAGAATAAGCGAGCTTTTTCTTCTCCCAGAACCATCAATGCCGTCGCCAGGGCGTCTGCCCGCGCGCAGGTCCTGGCAAGCACGGTGACCGAGGCCAGTTTGTGACGAATCGGCTTACCGCTGACCGGGTCTATGGTGTGTGAATAGCGCTGACCGTCTTCCACGTAAAAGTTTCGATAGTTCCCTGAGGTGGCCAGCGCGGTATTGGTGAGGGGGAAAATCGTAGCAACCTCTCGTACGTCTTCCAGCGGCTTTTCGATTGCTATCTGCCAGGGGGACTCATCGCCTCGATGCCCCGAAACCTGCAGCTCCCCACCAATCTCCAGGAGGTAGTTATTGATGCCCTGTTGTTCAAGGATCTTTGCGAGGGCGTCAACCGCGTAGCCCTTGGCAACGGCAGACAGATCGATTTGCAATTCTGGGATCTGCTTTTTGATCGCTGTGGGCCCTCTGCGCAGTTGAATATTCTTGTAGCCGATCCGGGCAAGGTTTTCTCGAATCTGGCCTTCCGTGGGAGTTTTCGCCCTCCGTTCTCCGGCACCAAACCCCCAGAGCTCAACCAGGGGCCCGATGCTGATGTCGAAAGCTCCGCCACTGATGGCGCTGATCTCTTGCGAAACATCTATGACACGAGCCGTGTCTTCCGAGACAGGATACCAATCGGTACCGGCCTGGCTGTTGAATCGTGACAGCTCCGACTCCGGGTCATAGGTCGACATCAGACCGTTGATCTGGTCGAGGCGGGCTTGCAGACGTTGTTTCAGAACAGCAGAGTCTGTGCCGGGAGATCCGGGAACCATGTTCAACGACCAGGTGGTTCCCATCGTCTGCCCGGAGAGGAGAAGCCTGTCTGAGGTCTCTCCCTGTTGGCAACCGCAGGTCAGCGCGAGGAGAAGCAAACTGCTTGTCAGGAGGGAAAAGGCTCTCAGCATTAAAGGTCAGCCAGCCCCTGTGCATGGCGGATCATTCGTTTCATCGCTTTTTCTTCCTGGGTCTTCAAGGTTTGGAAAAGGTTGATGGTCTCTTTCTCTGTGCAGTGTTCGAGCAGGTGGCCAAAATAGCTGGTCAGGTTTGTTTTATAGATAATGGCCGACTTCACCAGTTGATCAAGATCTGTCCTCGCCGCTTCACCAAGAATGTCCTGCCTCGCTTGCGGAAAAGCAATCTCTACCCCTTTGAGCCAGTGCTCTAGGACGTGGTGCGATGTTTCCTTGCAGTATTCCCCCAGTGCCAGCGCCCGATGCAGCTCATGGTCGATCAGGTAGTCGAGCATCAGCCGCACGCGCGGCGAGACGTCACCGTTCGCCATCTCCTGGTAGTAATCACTGACCTTGCGGTGATAATTCGGGATGAGATGCTGTAATAACGACTTTACCTGTTCAAAGCGCATGTTTGGCTCCTGGTTAGTTTCCCGTGCAGTTAGATACCGAAATCATCGAACATGATATTCTCGTGTTCCACGCCCAGGTTATAGATCATCTCACCGGCGGCCTTGTTCATCATCGGCGGACCGCACATGTAATATTCACAGTCTTCAGGGGCCGGATGGTCGGCCAGGTAATTATCATAAAGATACTGGTGAACAAACCCTGTCGCTCCTTTCCAGTTGTCTTCCGGCAAGGGGTCGGACAACACCAGGGTCCAGCTGAAATTGTCAAACTTCTCCGCAAGCTCGTCGAACTCCTCCACGTAGAAGGCTTCACGCAGGCTGCGGGCGCCATACCAGAATGAGATTTTGCGTTTTGAATCAAGTCTTTTGAGTTGATCAAAAATGTGTGAACGCATTGGGGCCATGCCGGCACCGCCGCCGACAAAGACCATTTCAGCTGCGGTCTCCTTGGCAAAGAATTCGCCGTAGGGGCCCGAGACCATAACTTTGTCTCCCGGTTTCAGGTTGAAGATAAAAGACGACATCTGGCCCGGGGGTGCATCGGGTACAGCAGGTGGCGGAGGACAGACTCGAACGTTGAGCATGATGATGCCTTTTTCCTCCGGATAGTTAGCCATCGAGTAGGCGCGCATGATCGTTTCATCGACCTCGGAGCGATACTGCCAGAGGTTGTACTTTTCCCAGTCGCCTCGGAACTCTTCATCGATCTCCATGGTTTTGTATTCGGCAACGTGTGGTGGCGCGTCAATCTGGATATAGCCGCCCGCGCGAAAATCGAGGTCTGCACCTTCCGGCAAAGCCAGCACCAGCTCCTTGATAAAGGTTGCGCGACTTTTGTTGGAGATAACCTGACATTCCCACTTGCTGATGGAAAAAATCTCGGCCGGCAGATCAAGGGACATGTCCTGCTTGACGTTGACCTGGCAGGAGAGCCGATACCCTTCTTTCGCCTCCCGCTTGTTGATGTGTGCAGTTTCAGTCGGTAGGATATCACCGCCGCCCGATTTGATCTTGACCCGGCACTGAGCGCAAGTCCCACCACCACCACAGGCGGAGGGGATAAAGATATCGTGGTTGCCAAGTACGCCGAGCAGCTTGTCGCCGGGATTCACCGACAAGCTTTTGTCCGGGTCATCGTTGATGTTGAGCGTCACTTCACCCGGCGGAATTAGCCAGGACCTGGCAACCAGAATGACGGCCACCAGTATCATGACTATGATCGTGAATATGAGTACGCCCAAGCTTATTGCAATCATCGTCTTTACCGTTACAGCTGAATGCCGGAAAAAGCCATAAATGCCATGGCCATCAGGCCGGAAATCATGAAGGTAATACCCAGGCCCCGCAAACCGGCGGGGATATCAGCGTATTTCATTTTTTCGCGGATACCGGCCAGGGCAACCAATGCCAGGGCCCAACCGGTGCCGCTGCCGAAGCCGAAGACAACGCTTTCGGCAAAGTTGTAGTCGCGCTCCACCATGAAGAGCGAGCCGCCGAGAATCGCGCAGTTGACCGTAATCAGCGGCAGAAAAAT
>JAOUDB010000360.1 GCA_029859485.1 Desulfuromonadales bacterium
ATCAGGCTGACCGAGACGTTGGAGCCGGCAATGACGAAGGTCACAGCCAGGGCCATGACGATAACTGTCTCCAACTTGGAGGTGACGGCCAAAGCCGAACAGATGCCGAGGATCTGCAAACCGATCGGGTTTTTATTGAACAAGGGGTCGAGTAAAACATCTCTGGATTTGCTCATTGTTTTAGCCCTGCCGTTTTCAGCTTGTTGATAAAAGGTTTGTAGCCATTATCGCCCATCCAATACTTGAGCAGGTTGCCGACGCCACGCGCCGTAAGGGTCGCTCCAGCTAGGCCGTCCGCCTGGTAGACGGCGTCCTGCGAATTCTTTTCGACCGTCCCCTTGAGAACTTCGATGCGGGTTTTGCCCGCTTCATCATAAACTTTTTTGCCGGGCCACTGCTTTTTCCAGTCCGGGTTGTCAATTTCACCGCCGAGACCGGGGGTTTCTCCGTGTTCGTAAAAGGCGAAACCATTCACCGTGGAAAAATCATTGGCGAGAGAGATGAAACCGTACATTGTTGACCACAACCCCTTGCCGTGTACCGGCAGGATCAGTTGCTGCAGATCGTCACCGGCCATGACTAGGTAGACATCCTTGTAACGGGAACGGACCTTGATCGCTGCCAGATCGAGATCAGGCGAAATCCGGTAACTGGTCTCGGGATCACGCGCCGCCGAGCGGCTATCGAAGGTCGCTACATCGAATTCCAAGGTGAACTCGCCGGACTGCAGATCGACGATCCGAGTCTCTATTTTACTGAACTGTTCTTCAATCGACACGTCGACCTCGTAGAGACCTGCCGCCTGCAGGATGTTCTTCTTTTTCTCTTCGGCCTTGTTCCGCTCCTGCCTGTCACTTAAGCCGACGGCCGCCGCCGAAACCAGGATCGAGCAGACCACGCACAAGACAAACGCAACACTCAGGACTCTTGCGGTGCTATCCCTTGACATGCTGCAGCCTCCTCTTGATATGGAGCTTGAGAACCATCTGGTCGATCACCGGCGCAAAGACATTGCCGAATAGGATGGCGAGCATCATGCCCTCCGGGAACGCCGGGTTGATGACCCGGATCAGGATGCACATGGTGCCGATGAGGAGGCCATAGAGCCATTGCCCCTCTTCTGTCATGGCCCCGGAGACGGGATCGGTCGCCATGAAAACCAGCCCGAAGGCAAAGCCGCCGAGAACAAGGTGCCAGAGAGGGCCGAGTTCGAACATCGGGTTGGAGCTGCTGCCGACCATAACAAAGAGCGTGGACAAGCACACCGCGCCGATCAGTCCGGAGAGCATGATGCGCCAGGATCCGATTCCGGAAAGAACCAGGACCGCGGCACCGAAGAGGCAGGCGAGGGCGGACGTCTCCCCCATCGATCCCGGGATGGCTCCGACAAAGGCATCGAACCAGCTGGTTGCAGCCGTAACTGCCTGCAGTCCTCCCTCTGCGGCGTGGCTCAGAGCCGTTGCTCCGCTCACCCCATCGACGGCGGTCCAGACCATGTTGCCCGAGATTTGTGCCGGGTAGGCGAAAAACAGGAAAGCGCGGCCGGTGAGCGCCGGGTTGAGAAAGTTTTTGCCGGTGCCACCGAAGATCTCTTTGCCGATAACAACACCGAAGCTGATGCCAAGAGCCACCTGCCAGAGCGGCAAGGTTGGCGGGCAGATTAACGGGAAGAGGGAGCCGGTGACCAGAAACCCTTCATTCAATTCGTGACGGCGCACGATGCAGAAGAGGGCTTCCCACAAGCCGCCAACAATGTTGGTGACCAGGTAGATCGGAACAAACCAGGCCGCTCCGAGGAGCAGGTTGTCAAAGAGGCTGTTCGGATTGCCTCCGTAGCCGAGGAGTTCGAGTAAAGCGCCGCGCCAGCCTTCGACGCTTCCACCCGAGAATTGCATGGCGCTGTTGGCCTGGTAGCCGGTGTTCCACATGGCCATGAAAAAACAGGGAATGAGGGCGAAAACCACCGTGATCATCACTCTCTTCAGATCCATCGCGTCTCTGACATGCGGCGCCCCGTCCGTCACCTCGCCAGGCGTGTAAATGAAACTGTCAGCGGCTTCGTAGAGGGGATAGAGGCGCTCGAATTTGCCACCCTGGGTAAAGTGAGGGTGAATCTTGTCGAGAAAATCACGCAACACTTTCATTAGCCCTCTTCCTCTATCTTCTTCAGGGTTTGCCGCAAATGATGTCCATAATCCATTTTTCCCGAGCAGACAAAACTGCAGAGGGCGAGATCCTCTTCGTCCAGTTCGAGGCAGCCGAGATTCTGTGCCAGGTCGGTATCCAGGGTGAGCAGAGAGCGCAGCAGCCAGGTTGTCTTGACCTTGAGGGGCATCACCTTCTCAAAAGCGCCGGTCGGAACCATGGCACGCAGACTGCCGCAGGTGCTGGTCGTCATTGGCAACTGGCGGCGCGGCAGCAGGGACGAAGCAAAAATCTTTTTAACGGAGAACTTTTTAAAGCCCGGCATGGCCCAGCCCAAAAGCTCGCGTCGTCGATTTTCTTCCAAGACAGACACCTGATTGTGATAGCGGCCGAGAAAGTCATTGGTTCGAACTGCACTATGACCACTCAGGATGGATCCTGAAATGATCCGGTTGTCGGTGTCATTAAGCTGGCCGGATGTCAATTCCGACAGACAGGCTCCGAGACGGGTACGGATGAGGCGAGGCTTCTTAACAGCCGGACCGCAAAGAGCGACAATTCTATCAGTGAGGATCCTGCCGGTGAGCAAGAGGTGGCCGATGGCGATCACATCCTGGTAGCCGATGTGCCAGACCGAACGCTCTTGATCGACATGTTCGAGAAAATGGATATGGGTGCCAACCAGGCCGGCGGGATGACAGCCGGCAAATTCACTGACAGTGATTCCGTGCGGAGCCGGAATCTGCGCCTGTGGTTTTTTACACAGGTAGACTTTTCCTTCCGTAAGGTGGCGCAGTGCTTTCAGGCCCGCCTCGAACTCGGGCACTTTCTCTGCAATTGCGACCTGTGGGTCAGCTGATAAAGGGTTGGTGTCTATCGCGGTGACAAAGAGTGCAGCAGGACGGCTTCCCGGCGTCGGAATCTTGCTGTAGGGACGGGTGCGCAACGAGGGCCACAAGCCTGAGTTTATCAGATGACCTTCAACTTCGTCTGCAGAAAGCCGCTCAAGTTGGTCCGCCGCTATTTTTGCAAAGGTCTTTTCTGCTGCTCCGGAAATTTCGATAACCAGCGACAAGAAGATGCGGCGTTCGCCACGATTGATGGCGACAACTTTGCCTGGCGCAGGAGCTGTGAAGAGCACTCTGGGGTTCTTTTTGTCGGAGAAGAGCGGCTGGCCAAGAACGACCTGATCACCCTCGGCGACCAGCAGAGTCGGTTTCATGTCCTGGTAATCGCTGCCGAGCAAGGCAACGTGAGAAACTGGCAACGGTTCTCCGACCTGCATCTCTGGAGCGCCGCTCATCGGCAGATCGAGCCCTTTTTGAATCTGGATCATGGCCGAGCCTTCCGATTGGTGGTTGAGAGCCACGACATCTTGGAATCCTGTTATCCTGCTTGCAAAGAGTTCAATGCTTGAGATTGTCAAAGCTTGCCAGAGTTGTGCTCTGCAAAGGCTCAGGCCATCCGAGGTTCACTATGGGTGAACAATTGAGGCTCAAGGGTCACCCTTGATGTACTTTTTGAGCTGCTTGATGACAAAGTCTTTCTCATCAAGGGAAGCTTTGACCAAGTCGCCGATGGAGGCCAAACCAACCAGTTGGTCATTTTCCATAACCGGCAAG
>JAOUDB010000239.1 GCA_029859485.1 Desulfuromonadales bacterium
GGTGGGGTGTATGGAAAAAATGCATGCAGCCCAACCAGACAGGCCTCGTATTTCTTAGCCAACTGAATAGCAACTTCAAGGCGCGCTGCACAACGTTTGTCTGAATTGATATGAACAAGTATGGTTTTGTAGCTCATGTGGCCCCCTTATACGACCGTCTTCTAAGGGTTCTGGTTTCACAAAGCCGTGTTGATTTTGCAGTAACGCTCTACATCTTTCATCCAAATATTCAGGCCCTAATCATGGTTAGCCCATACTAACCCTTATAGCAGACGGAAAGTTCATGTCAAACAAACCCAAGCCATAGATATCCGGATAATCAAGCCTCCTCAAGGGCCTGTTTTTCTTTCTGACGTTGCACATGAAAGATCAATGCATTAGTCAGAAAAAACGTGGCCCAAAGTGAAACAGAAACAGGATCCTTTGCCTAACCCTTCAGACTCTACCCAGACACGTCCTCCATGCGCTTCAATGATTCTTTTGATAATGGCCAACCCGGCTCCGTTTCCATTGCTGTATTTATCAAGTCGCTTAAAAAGTTCAAAAATAGTGTCAAAATGTTTTTCTCGAACACCAATACCGTTATCTTTGACGAAAAAAACGGTTTGGCCAGGTTCGGATCGACAACCGATTTCAACTTGGTTTGGTTGTTGACCAATATATTTAATGGCGTTGTCCAGCAGGTTTTCAATGACTTCAAGCAGGCGTTCCCGATCACCCAGGACCTTCGGGAAGGTCTTATCTTTTGTCACCTTTATGCAGCTATCGCTCAATCTTTGTGCCAGAGCATTGATCGCTTCGTCGATGATTTCGCCAAAATCGACTTCATCAGTCGGCTCGATAATTTTACCTATTTTTGCTAGCTTGAGCAGTTCATTGATGCGGTGTTCCATGCGGCCTGTGATCTCTGAGATGCGCTCAGCGCAAATATGGGCCTGACCTAGGTCCCCTTTAGCGAGTCGATCATTGAGTAGCTCGGCAAAGCCGGCAATTGCTGCCAGTGGAGTATTTAAGTCGTGTGAAATGGTGTGAGCAAACTGCTCGAGTTCTTCCGTTTTGGCCGTAAGCTCATCGAGCAGCCTTAGATCCTGTTTAGCCAAAACATGGCTAATGGTCCTTGAAACCTGTAATGATATTTCATCGATCAGCAGGCGTTCCTCGAACAGGAAAGAGCCTTCTGCCATGGGTTGGTGTTGTTCCTTATCGTAGATTTCTATGAGTCCTACTTTCTGGCCGCGGACACTTAGGTCGCTTGAAAGCCTCCATGGTGATACGGCAAAAGCCTCGCTCTGGAAGATTTTTTCTTTAAAAACAATCCGGGCACAGGTTGTTTCCGGGTAGTACCAGGCCGGGGGAATGATTTCAACTACATCCTGAAGGAATTCGTCCAGATCAAGATTGGGACGGTTCGCCCTGACAGAGAGCTTGTAAAGACAAGTTAACTCCTTGACACGCTCGTGTAATTTTCTTTCGGCTTCTTTAAGGGAGGTTAAATCGATGCCGACGCCCCAATTAGCCCACCCCTCAACGGGATGACTCTGTGAAATATTTGAAAAAGCGATGTCTTTCACCTCGCCGTCCTTTGCGACCAGCTGCCATTCCCAATTACGGTAGAAATCTCCTTTGTTTTTGTAGAGGTCTAACATTCTCTTTCGATAATCAGGGTCTGGGCAAAGAAGTTCCATCGCCTCCGGATTACCAATCATCTCACTGGCCGTATAGCCTGTAATACGCGCGGCTTCGTTGTTCCATACACATAAACGAGCTTGATGATCAAAGGCAAACAAGAGCACCGGCATTTGTTCGATGATCGTTTTGAACCGAGTACTGAGCTGTTCCAGGGCAACAAGCTGCGTTTTGCTCTTGTCAATATCCGTTATTGTTCCGACGTATCCGGTGACAATTCCGTCTTCCGAGAGGACCGCACGGGCATTGCCAACAACCCAAGTTACTTTCCCCTGAGGTGACGAAAAGCGATACTCGGCCCAAAAGGGTTGGTTGTTCCTGATAGAGGCCTGCCAGCGTGCTGAAATATTTTCCCGGTCTTCTTCATGAATAGCCAGAAGCCAACCGTGACCTTCAGCCTGCGCGGGAGAAAGCCCTGAAATTTCGCACCAACGGCGGTTGACATGGAGACAATTTCCCTCGACATCAGTGAAAAAGATTCCAACCGGCGAAATGTCTGCAAGTGCTTTGTACCAACCCTGATTAAAGGGTGTTGGCCCGCATTCTGAAAATTGGGTCGCCATTTCAATCTCTCCCTCGCCTGCTAAGCTTCAATCGGTATTTTCGCGACCTCTTCCAGTAAAGAGCAAATTGCTTCAGGTGCTGGGCTTTGCACCGTGTTGTCAGACAGATTTCTTTACTTATTGTTGACTTGTTTCTTCAATGTGTTCCGAAGTAAAGGCAGCGAACAAAACGTCTTCAATCCGTTCAACGAAGATCAAGTCCATCTCGGCCTTGACCTCGTCCGGTAGGGAGGTCAGGTCCTTTTGGTTCTCACGCGGCAGGATCACGCGCTTGATGCCGGCACGCCTAGCGGCGAGGATCTTTTCCTTGACGCCACCGACAGGCAACACCAAGCCGCTTAAAGTAATTTCTCCGGTCATCGCCGTATCGTTGCGCACAACTCGTCCCGTGTAAAGAGAGGCTAAAGCTGTCGCTATAGTGACCCCGGCAGAGGGGCCATCCTTGGGGATGGCCCCCGCCGGGACGTGAATATGCACGGCTTCTGCGGTTTTTTTGATATCGAATTCCTGGCAGTGAGAAAGCACATAGCTGTTCGCGGCAATGGCCGATTCTTTCATCACTTCACCGAGGTGGCCGGTCATCGTCAACTTTTCACCTTCTGGAAGTTCGATGGCTTCGATGTAAAGGACATCGCCACCAGCCTCTGTCCAGGCCAGCCCGGTGGCGACTCCGGGTAGAAGGTTCTTGCGAAGCTGCTCTGCAAAAAAACGCTCAGGGCCAAGCATCTCTGGTAAATCGGAGATCCCAATGGTGGAAGGAGAAGTTTCTCCCTGGGCAAAGGGAACCGCAACCTTTCTTGCCAGACGACCCAGCATGCGCTCGAGTTCGCGGACTCCAGCTTCACGTGTATAGCGTCGAATGATCGTTGCCAGGGTTTCTTCCGGGAGAAAGAGTTGATCGTCTTGCAGCCCCGCTTCGCTTCTCTGACGGGGGAAGAGGTACCGATTCGCAATTTCGATTTTCTCCTCATCGCTGTAGCCACTCAAATGTAGCGTTTCCATCCGGTCGAGCAAGGGTTTGGGAATGGCATCGACCGTATTGGCCGTGGTAATAAAAAACACCTTGGAGAGATCGAAAGGAAGGTCAAGGTAGTTATCGTGGAACGTGTTGTTCTGCTCCGGATCCAGAATTTCCATCAATGCGGAAGCTGGATCACCTCTAAAGTCATGGCCGAGTTTGTCGATTTCATCGAGCATGATCAGCGGATTTTTGGTCCCTGCCCGGCGAATGGACTGAATGACTCTGCCCGGCATAGCTCCTATATATGTGCGCCTGTGGCCACGAAGTTCCGCTTCGTCATGCATGCCACCAAGGCTGAACCGATCAAACTTACGATCCAATGCCCTGGCGATTGAATGCCCCAGTGAGGTTTTGCCGACGCCCGGCGGCCCCACCAGGCAGAGAATGGGAGACTTGGCTTGCGGGTTGAGTTTCATGACGGCAAGCTGTTCGACAATGCGCTCTTTAATTTCTTTCAAATTGTAGTGGTCTTCATCAAGAACCTGGCGAGCATTCTGTAAGTCGAGGTTGTCGGTTGTCACCCTGTCCCACGGCAGGTCGAGGGTTAAGCTCAAATGGGAGAGCAGGACTTGGTGTTCCGGTGACGAGGAGGGAAGCTGTTCAAGACGAGACATCTCTTTTTCAACCTCGGCTTGAATACTCTCCGGCAAAGAGCTCTGCGCGAGTTTTTCTCTTAAGCCAGAGGTCTCTGTCTCCGGGGTCCCTTCTCCTAACTCCTGCTGCATGGCTCTGATTTGCTCGCGCAGGATATAATCATGCTGTTCCTTGCTCATTGTGTCATTCGCACGATCGGAGATTTTCTTGCGAACCTCAAGAATCTGAATTTCGTGACGCAGAAACCCCCTGAGTGTCGACATGGCCTGGTTGTCATCCGGAGCTTCCAGCAGGGCTTGTTCCTTGGCCAGATCAAGCTGCAGCAGTTTGGCCAAAGTGTAAACGGTCACCATAAAGCCTACGCCAGATGCGACCACAAGCGGGAGTTTGTGTTCAACATCGGGGTTGCTGAGAGCTAGATATTGACCGGATAGGTCAAGGACCTCTCGCTGCAACGCCTCACTCTCGACACTTTGCCTTGTTGTCACCGGTGCTGGTCGTACTTGGGCTTTTAGGAAAGGTTGCTGCTGGGTAAAATGAACAACTTCGACGCGCTCAAGACTCTGGATAATAACTTGCAAGGTTGAGCCAAACCTTGCCACGACGGTGAGGTTTGCCGTGGTGCCAATTGAGTAGAGGTCATTGCCCCTGGGGTTTGTTTGGTTGATATTCTTCTGGACAAAGAGAGCAACTCTCTTTAAATCATCAGCCAAAGCCGCTTCAACGGCATGGACTGCGGCAGGGTCCTGAATTGTGACAGGCATAGCTAAGCCAGGAAAGCACACGGCATTTTTCAAAGGCAAGACTGGCAATGTGTATGTCTGACTTTGAGAGTCCATACTTTTTAGCCCCTAATTCCGCGACCCGTTCAATCCCTTTGTATTTAAAGATCAAAAACCGCACTAGACGTATGTCCTGATATTTAGGGTATCTACGTTTTTTCGTCTGTCTACTCAGGCTAACACCAAAACCCGTCAAAACAAGAGGGTGCGTTAATGATACGCATTTGACAAACGCTTTGCTGCAGCTTATCCATTTCGCTACAACCCCATCTGCAATCGTGCAAAAGTCCAAAAGCCTCGTTCCTGACATACAGCTTTGAGGTTTTCTCTGAAATTATAACAGCAGCTGTTCCCTATACACCTAAGGATATGTAGC
>JAOUDB010000240.1 GCA_029859485.1 Desulfuromonadales bacterium
GTCGAATGCAGGGTTTGTCAGTGATCTGAGCTTTTTCTCGTTCCTGGTACCGCGAACCGCATCCCGGGTTTATTTCCCCATCGGCTGTGCCAGTCCCCGGTACTCATCCGGAACAGCATCCAGCGAATCGGCAAAGTGAAGTTCTCCTTTGCCATCAGAATAAATGTAGCGCTGGGCTTTTTGAGTTTGCGGTGCAGCCGTGGCTTCAGTCCGCTGTTCCTCGGTTTGCGCTGTCTTCTTCGGCGCGGTCTCTTTCTGCTGCTTTGCAATCACCGCCTCTATTGACTTGGGCGTTGCCTTCTTCTCACCAAAGGTAAGATCAGTGATGCGACTGCGGAAATCCTGGTAGAAGTTTCTGACGGCAGCATGGGCCGGATGAACAGGGGGCACCTGTACCAGAACCTGATCAATGACGAGCATCATGACCAGGAAGAGGAAAGTCCAGAAAATCGGTTTAATGAGACGATACATGAGTCCTCAGTGCGAGTGATGATTGTGGCCGTCGGTTGTTTTGCGGGGGCGATGCTTAAGCTGTTGAATAATCGGTCCGGTCAAACAGCTTGAGCACTCTCCCTGCATTGTCGTATGGGTGATATGGTAATCGTGATCCAACAGCTCTTCGAGAGTACCGATAATTTCGCCCTGACGCAAGCGGTAGTCCGGTTCGATATCAATATGTGCGGACAGAGCCGTGATGTGTGAGCAGATGGACCAGACGTGAAGGTGGTGAATGTCTTTAACACCTTCTGTGCCACGCATCTTGTCGACCAGCTCGTTGATGTCAATGTGTTTTGGGACACCCTCGAGCAGGATGTGTCCGGCTTCGCGAAGGATACGTATCGCTCCCCAGCTGATGATCAGAACGATGATCATGGAGACCAGGGCATCAAGAACAAACCATTCAGTATAAAGCATAATGACGCCGCCGATGATGACGCCAACCGAGGCGATGGCATCACCCAGAACATGCAGGAAGGCGCTGCGGACATTGAGGTCATCGTGGGAGTGGCGATGCAGGCGGCTGGCAGCAATCAGGTTCATTATCAGGCCGATGATGGCGATGATGAACATCTCCTTGCTCTTGACTGCCTCCGGTTGAAGCATGCGGTCCCAGGCTTCACCGAGAATGCCGAAGGCAATCAGCAACAGGGTCACACCGTTTATCAAGGAAGCAAAAATCTCGGCACGGTGCCAGCCGTAGGTGCGGGTGTCGCTGGCCGGAAACCTGGCCAGGTGGATGGCCGCCAGAGAAAGGATCAGGGCGAAAAGATCCATGAAGACATGGGCGGCGTCGGAGAGCAAGGCCAGGGAGTTGGTCCAGAAGCCACCAACCAGTTCAGCGACCAGGGTAACTGCGGTCAGGCCGATAGCGATAATGAAACCACGGGTGATGCCGTGATCCAACAGCCCGTGATCGTTTTGATCATGGCAGCCTTGATCGTGATTGTGGTGCTCTGATGAGATATGGTCTGACATGAAAGAGTGCAACTCCTTACTTTCTACATACTAGGCTTACGAAGATCGTGAAATCAAGTACCAAGGTGCGGAAGGGGGCTTCCCCTCTTCTCGGCAGCTGTGCTATGGTGAGCGCCGATTTTCTGCAGTTCAATGCAACCAAACAGAACAGGACAGATGCTATGAGTGACACCCTTTACGACGTACTGATCATTGGCGGCGGTCCGGCCGGGTTGACGGCTGGCCTTTACACCTCGCGGGCCAAGTTGAAGTCTCTGCTGGTAGAGCGGATGATCCTTGGTGGCCAGGTGATGACCACGACCAAGGTGGAAAATTACCCGGGGTTTCCCGGCGGCATAGACGGCCCTGATCTGATGATGCGTTTTCAGGAGCACTGCCAGGAATTCGGCCTGGAGACGATGACCGGTGAAGTGACTGGTCTGGTCGATAAGGGTGATGAAAAAATCGTTACCGTGGACGGAGAGGAGTTTCGTACTCGCGCTGTGATCATAACCACCGGCGCTGAGCCGAGCAAGCTGGACATCCCTGGAGAGGTGGCATTCACCGGACGCGGCGTCTCGTATTGTGCCACTTGTGACGGTGCCTTCTTTCGCGATGTTCCGGTTGCTATTATCGGCGGCGGTGATACCGCTGCAGAAGAAGCCCTCTTCCTCTGCCGTTTTGCCAGCAAGGTTTACATGGTGCATCGACGCGATGAACTGCGCGCCACCAAGGTTTTGCAGGAGCGCATCTTCGCCAATGACAAGATCGAAATGGTATGGAACAGCACCGTCGAAGAAGCAATCGGCGATAACAGCGGTGTAACCAGTATTGTCCTTCGCAACCGTCGGGACGATTCAACCCGAACCCTGGATGTTGTCGGAATGTTCGTTGCTGTTGGCGTGACACCGAAAGCACATTTTCTCGCTGAGATTCTCGACCTGGATGCGGAAGGTTATATTCTGGCTGATTCAGATTGCCAAACCTCTATACCAGGCGTTTTTGCAGCCGGGGATGTGCGCAAGAAAATTCTCAAGCAAATCGCCACTGCGGTTGGCGACGGGGCAATTGCCGCGATTGTTGCCGAGAAGTACCTGGACAACCTGTAACACTACAAGCATCAGATTTAGCCGTCAGGTAGTACCCGGGCGTGCGGAAAAAGGGAGTGTTTCATCTCTTTATGTCCCTCGCTTCCGGATTTATTTTTACCCCGCTTAAGGGGTATTGCAATCGACAATCAGGAGGGATATATGCTCGCCAAGGTTTTGTCCGGGGCGCTGCTCGGGATCGATGCCTACCCGGTTGAGGTGGAAGCCCATATGCCGGCAGGCAGATAAATTGTTATTGTAAAACGGCAGCTTGCATTATCGTGTTCCCAGTTAAAAATCGTAAAAAAGAACCCTTGAGTTGTTTCTAGGGGTTCTTCTGCCACATTACATAGGTGATAATGGGCAAACGCAGCGGTTACCTTTCACCCTGATACAATTCTTACTTGCTCCATATTTGAGGATAAAAACCCATCAAGGTTGACAACCCTGAAGGCTCATTTGTCCAGTTTCGATCTTTTCCTTTTGTTATCACCCTAAAATTATGACCACCTGGATCAATCCTAGGTGGCCATTTCCTATTTGTCAGGATCAGCTAAAATTTTGCATATCCTTGAAGAGGATTACGAAAATCCAACAATCTGGAGGCTTGACATTGTGAAACTTCAATTAGACGATATTATAAAAACTTGAAAATGCGCAGTTTGAATTTAACATCAATTGAAAAGGAGGAAATTCATGCTAAAGAAATTCATGCGTCCGGTAAGTCTTCTTTTGGTTGTTTCATTCTGTTTACTTAACTTTAATGTCCCCAATGCACAGGCGAAGATGGTCGGTACTGATACCATTATTGCAGAGCAGCAGGCATTAGATCAACAGACTCAGGTTGCTGACTTCATGGCACGAGAAGATGTAAAACAGATAATGACTCAGTATGGGGTTGATCCTGTCGAAGCCCAACAGCGAGTTGACAGCCTTTCGGATAAAGAATTAGCTAGCCTTGCTAGTTCCATAGATCAATTGCCTGCTGGTGCCGGTGGTGTTGGTGCAGTCGTTGGTGCGGTAGTATTAATTTTTTTGGTCTTACTTATTACTGACCTTGTTGGTTTAACACATGTTTTTCCTTTCGTTAACCACTCACGATAAGTGTAAGCAGGGTGTGCCTTTGAGTCAGGTCGGCAATCGGTTGATTGCCGGCCTGTTGTTTTTGGCTCTATGTAATGTCCTTGCAGGATGTAGCCTTACCCCGCCGGGTTACTTGTCCCAGAGTTCTGGAAGACCAACGAAGGCAATGGTTGAAGATGTGCCTTTTTTTGCCCAGGATGAATTGCAGTGCGGTCCGGCAGCTCTTGCGATGGTTTTAAACTGGAGCGGGGTTACTGTTAAGCCATCCGATCTATCTTCCGAGGTCTATACTCCCGGTCTCAAAGGCAGTCTACAGAACTCCCTGATTGGATCGGCCCGCAGGCATGGTCGGGTTGCATACCCCATTGACGGCATTGACGCACTGATGTCTGAAATATCAGCCGGTCACCCAGTTATTGTTCTGGTCAATCTCGGTTTATTCTGGTATCCGCAATGGCACTATGCTGTGGTGATTGGCTATGATCAAGAGAAGGAAGACGTTGTTCTCCATTCAGGTCCCACAGCCAGGGAAGTCATTAGTTTTGGGACCTTCAATAATATCTGGAAGCGTAGTGACTACTGGGGGCTTTTGGTTCAGCCTCCAAACCAGTTGCCAGCGATTGCCGAAGAAGACAAGTGGCTTAGTGCCGTTTCGGGGGTAGAGAATACAGGGCAGTGGCAGGCTGCCGCAACCGGGTATACTACCGCTTTGAAAAGATGGAATAAAAGTTTCATCGCCTGGATGGGCATTGGTAATAGCAAATACAATTTGCATGAACTCGACTCCTCTGCGGATGCTTTCTATCAAGCGACACAGCTTCAACCTGAAAACGGTTTAGCCTATAACAACTTGGCTTATGTCTTGGCGGAACAGGGTAAATGGAATGAAGCCTTGACCGCTGCACAACGTGCTGTAGATCTTAGTGGCCCATTTCAAGATACATTTCGCCAAACATTAGATGAAATCAAAGAGATGGAAACGAATAAAGAGGAATAGGAGAAAACCCAACGTAACCCTTGCACAAACTAAAGGGCACCTGGAGATGATCCAAGTGGCCAGTTCTTGTAAAGCACGACTTCTGAGAAGAAAAACAGCTTCTTATTGATAGAGGTATTCAATAAGCTCTTTTATACATCGAATGACGGCCACCTGGGAAAGTGTGGCCATTTATTGTTTTTAAGGATTTTTTGAAATAACCATATGAGCCATTAGGTTAGATGATAGACTGCTGGCATGGCTACTAATACACATACCGTTTTAGCTTCAGTGCATCTGCTGAAATTACGTGTGTTTATTCTCTTCCCATTTTCTACAAGGTGTTGATCGAGGATGTTTCAAATGAAATTTTTTTTCGTTC
>JAOUDB010000241.1 GCA_029859485.1 Desulfuromonadales bacterium
GGTTTTGAGATGGACGAGATGACAGTAGAGCATATCAAGGGCACTTTGGGGACCTATTGCCAGGATTCTGATTGATGTATTGAAACGGTTCTGCCGAAGGTGCTAAGAAAAAAGTAAAGGCCAGGAATTATCCTGGCCTTTGTTTTTTCTGAAAAGATGAGAACTTGGCTTTTACTTACGTTGGAACTCCGAAGAAGCAAAGCTGTACTTGAAGTTCATGTGATCCGTGTAGGTCCCTTCAAGGATGGCGACAACGTCCTCGGTGAAAACCAGTTCCTCGTCAGTCGGGATGACAAAGACTTTGACCGGTGAATCGGGAGTGGTAATCACGGTCTCCGCCTTACGGGTCATGGTGTTGCGATTCTTCTCTTTGTCGAGAATGATGCCCATGAACTCGAGGCCTTCAACAGCTTTCTCGCGAATCAGAGTCCCCATTTCACCGACACCAGCAGTGAAAACCACAGCGTCAATGCCACCGATTGCCGCAGCGTAGGACCCGATGTATTTCTTCAAGCGATAAGCTTCGACCTCGAGAGCGAGTTTGCAGAGTTTGTCGCCTTCTTCGGCGCCTTCGATGACATCGCGGCGGTCAGTGTATTGACCGGTGATTCCCAGGATGCCGGACTTTTTGTTCAGAATGCTGTCGATCTCCTTGGGGGTGAGGCCTTCCTGCTCCATGATAAAGGCCGGGATCGCAGGGTCAATATCTCCACACCGGGTTCCCATGACAGCACCTTCAAGAGGGGTAAGGCCCATCGATGTGTCTACAGAGACGCCATTTTTAATGGCAGAATGGGAGACGCCATTGCCGATATGCATGGTGATGATATTGCAATCTTTCGGGTCTTTACCAAGCATGACTGCGGCACGCTTGGACACATAGAGATGGCTGGTGCCGTGAAAGCCGTAACGACGGACACCATATTTCTTGTACCATTCATGGGGAAGAGGATAGGTGTAGGCTGGCTCAGGCATGGTCTGATGAAAGGCCGTGTCGAAGATCGCAATATGCGGAACGTCAGGAAGAACCGACTGGGCCGCTTCGATACCAGAAATGTTAGGTGGATTGTGCAAAGGCGCGAGGTGCTGAACTGCTTTAATGGTGTCCAGAACGGCATCGTCTATTGTGACCGAGCAGGTAAACTTCTCTCCGCCATGAACAACACGGTGGCCGACTGCTGATATCTGGGTTATTTCTTCAAGGACACCGTAATCCTTGTCGGTCAGGATTTTGATGATCAAGTGAATTGCGACCTTGTGGTCGGGACACTCGTACTCCTCACGATAGGTCTCCCGGCCGGGGACTTCGTGAATGATGTAGGAGTCACCTATCGTGACACGCTCGACCATGCCTTTGGCAATGACTTCTTTCTTCTCCCAGTCGTAGAGCTGGTATTTGACAGATGAGCTGCCGCAGTTAAGTGCCAGGATATCCATAAGTTGTTCCTCCTCTTTAAGGTAAACATTTTTTAGGGCGATAAAACAAAATACTGTTTTAAAAGCGTTTTTTTAGTCGCGCTTAAATTTTTGTTAAGTCAGCTTTTATAATGGGTTACAGGCGTAAAACGTGTTGTGAGAGGGTAATGTAAGGATTACTAAATTGCAAGTTTTTTAAGGAAGAACGGGTGTCTGTTTGCTCTGGACAGAATCATTTTCTTGCGGTAAACTCCCAAAAGTTTCTGAAACATAAATCTATCGAAGAGGAGGAATATTCCATGGCTTACACAATTAATGACGAGTGTATCAATTGCGCCGCTTGCGCAGACACCTGCCCGGTTGACGCCATCAGTGAGCAGGGTGACGTGCATGTAATTGACGCAGCAACTTGCACGGACTGTGGTGCTTGTGTTGACAGCTGTCCTGTTGCCGCAATCGAAGCGCCCTAAGTACTTCTGTAATACGAGTAAACAGAAGGCCGCCCCTGAAATCAGGGGCGGCCTTCTGTGTTGATAGCGATAGCCCGGATCAGCCGGCACCCGGTTTGGAGTCAACCACCTCGACGTTGATGTTGGCAAGGCCGTCAGGAAGGTTTCGGAAGACGATGGTGAAAGGGATCGACGCTCCGGCGGCAACGTTCATGTTGGAAAGGCTGTCGCCGAACTGGTTGTTCATCACCTCTTCGATGGCTGCAAATGACATGGTCTTAAGAGCGGTGTCATCAAGCTTGTTGCCGCAGAAGACGGTCTGCTGCAAGAGCGTTTGTCCTTGAGCATCGAGAAGGACACCCTTGATCGTAATCGCCGAGCGTGTTGCCGGGTGATTGTTGACGGCAGCACCTTGAATGACCAGCATCTGCCCTGCTTCGCCGTTCACATAGGAACTTCCGAAAACGTTGATGCCGATTCTGTTTCCTGGCGAGCTGACTGGAGTTTCGCCAATATATTCCTGCAGAAAAGGCAGATACTGGCCGATGGTGTTCAGGTTGATTGCACCTTCCTGGATAAACAGTAAGCCTGCCGCTCCACCCAGAATAACGAGCAGAAGAACCAACAGAACCAGAATACGCGAGAGAGAGCTCTTCTTGGGCGGCGGTGGTGCTGGTAGCGGCTCTTCATCGTCATAGTCGTCTGCAGGTGGTCTGGAACTCTCCTGGCTTGGGCTGAAAGACTCCGGTTCCTCTTTCTGTTCCATCGACGCGCTGGAGAAGTCATCATCAGAGTCAAAGCCGGGGGCTTCTTGCTCGGGAGTGTCGCTGGCAAAATCAATCTCGCCGAATTGCAAATCATCACTGTCGGACTGTGCCGCCGGACTTTCTGCTGCTGTCTCATTATTGTCAAACTGGGGTTCTTCAAAGTCGAAGGATGTGTCCTCACTGGCTGTCTTCTCTTCCCACTCGGAAGAGGAATCGTCAGCGAACGGATCTTCGTCACCAAAAGAAAACTCGTCAGGCTCACTGGTCTCCTCGCTTGCCGGAGTTGGCGGCTCTGCCTCTGCGTCACCAAAGGCGAAAGCGTCGTCGCCAGAATCGTCAGCGAAGGAAAATTCGTCTGAAGGCTCCTGTTCATCCGTGTCTTCTGCCGTAGAAAAATCTATTTCGTCAACGGCCGAGGGCTCATCCGTTGAAAAGTCGATCTTATCGCTGGAAGCTGATTCTGATGCCTCCGGCTCCTCGTTGAATTCAAACTCCATTGCTCCAGCGGGCTCGTCTGTTTCACTGAAGGCGTTGTCGAAGGCAGTCGATTCGTCTAAGGAGCTCTCTTCCTGTGGCTCTTCGTTGGCCTGAGAATCCTCTTCTGCGGTGTCTTCCCTTGCTGCGCTTTCTGTGTCCTGCAGCTGACTCGTGTCAACAAAGGAGAACTCGTCTGCCAACTCGTCATTTGCAACGGCATCACCCATTTCAGATTCCAGACCGCTGAAGTCGAGATCACTGCTTTCTTCCTGGGCAGATTCTTCCGGCGCCGCCGCGTCTTCAGTTACAGACGTTTCAGGGGGGGGCTCTTCGTTGGTTGGAGAATCTCCTGCAGGAGCCTCGTCAGCAACTTTCTCCATGTTGAACGAACCATAGTCAACCGTCTCTTCAACAGGCTCTGGTTCTGGAGGCATTACAGTGAAGACCTCCTTGCACTTGGAGCAGCGGACTTTGGTGCCGCCAGCCTTGATCTTCTCATCAGCTAAACGAAAACGGGTTTGGCATGCTTCGCACCGAATAATCATTCAGTTTCTCCCTCTATATTTCAGGTGCCCTCAACGACACGAATGTCGGGCAGATCTCGATATTTTTCGTCAAGGTCCAGACCATAGCCGACGATAAAGCCGTCATCCATGGAGAAGCCGACGTAGTCGACCGGTACCTCGGTAACCCGTTGGGCCTGCTTATCTATCAGGGTGCAAATTTTCAAGCTGGCCGGTTGCCGGTTGAGCAACATTTCACGAAGTGACTCAAGGGTCAGGCCGCTGTCGACAATGTCTTCTACGACCAGGACATGTTTGTCCTTGATCGACATCTCAAGATCTTTACGGACCTCGATGATGCCCGAAGACTGGGTCGCAGAGCCATAACTGGCAAGGCGTACAAAATCGATGACTGATGGAGTATCAACAGCTCGGATCAGGTCGGCGATAAAGAGAAAGGAGCCTTTTAGGACCGCGATCATCAAGATTTCTTTGCCGCGATAATCTCGATCTATCTCAGCGGCGAGGGCCTTGATTCGTGCAGCAATATCATCCGCAGAAAAAAGGGGCGTCATGGATAGCTTTATTTGAGGAGTATTAGAGGTTTCCATAATCGGCTATTCTATAGCAAAGCGGTTGATTTATGTCAATTTTTTAGGCCGATGAAGTTCCATTACGGCAGTCGCAAAATCCTATGTTATAATCTGCATCAGATTATGACTCTGTTAGATAATTTTCAGAAATGTGTAACCTGCCACCTTGCGCCGTTTCTGTATCTCATGTCAGGAGAAATTTGATGCGTACCATCGTTGTTCTTGTCAGCCTTATCTCTTTGTGTCTTTTTACGTCTTTCGCGTTTGCCGCTCCGGATTTACAAGTTGAAGCGCCGACTTTTAATTTTGGTGAGATCTACCAGGGTGATAAAGTCCCTCATGTTTTTGAGTTTACCAACCAGGGGGAAGATCCTCTGCTTATTGATCGTGTGCGCAGTTCCTGTGGCTGTACTGCGGTTCTGGTCTCCGAGAAAAACATTCCTCCCGGCGGCAAAGGCGAGCTGAAGGCCAACTTCGACAGTGCCCGCTTCCGTGGCGCCATTTCCAAAACCATTTATCTCTACAGCAACGATCCTGTGCGGCCAACTCTGCAGTTCCATCTTAGGGGCAATGTTCTTGAAATTGTCGCCGTCGAACCTTCACAGATAAACTTTGGCAGGGTGGAGGCAGAAAACCCCGTGATCACCGAGGTTGTGTTGCGCAACCAGGGTAAAGAAACTTTGACCCTCGGTAAACCACATGCTACTGCGGCGGAACTTATGGTCAAGATGCCTGAAGTTGATTTTGTCAGCGGCGCTGAAGTGACTCT
>JAOUDB010000019.1 GCA_029859485.1 Desulfuromonadales bacterium
ATTTCACCTGCGGAAGTGTAAAATCCCAGGCTTGTTTGTTTTTGTCAGTAAATCTGTTGATCGGTCAGGAGAATCCATGAAGACCAAGTTTATTTTTATCACCGGCGGCGTTGTTTCCTCTCTCGGAAAAGGCTTGGCAGCCGCATCTATCGGTGCTCTGATGGAAGCACGTGGCTTAAAAGTTTCCATGCAGAAGTTGGACCCCTATATCAACGTTGATCCGGGAACCATGAGCCCTTTTCAGCACGGTGAGGTTTTTGTCACTGATGATGGTGCTGAGACCGATCTGGATCTAGGCCATTATGAGCGCTACACCACCGCTAACCTGACCAAAAAATCCAACTTCACGACCGGCCAGGTCTATGATTCAGTTATTCGTAAGGAGCGCCGTGGCGATTATCTGGGTGGTACGGTTCAGGTCATCCCCCATATCACCAATGAGATCAAGAGCAAAATCCTGGAAAATTCCAAAGGCGTCGATCTGGCGCTTGTTGAGGTTGGCGGTACCGTTGGTGATATCGAATCCCTGCCTTTCCTGGAGGCCATTCGCCAGTTCCGCACCGATCTTGGCCCTGAGAATGTCATCTATATTCACCTGACCCTGGTTCCCTATATTCCGACTGCCGGCGAGTTGAAAACCAAGCCGACTCAACACAGCGTCAAGGAGTTGCGCCAGATCGGAATCCAACCGGATATCCTGCTCTGTCGTTGTGACCGTGAACTGCCTCGTGATATGAAGAGCAAGATCGCCCTGTTCTGTAATGTCCGCGAAGATGCTGTCATTACGGCTAGAGACGTGGGGACAATCTATGAAGTTCCACTGGCCTTTCATGAAGAGGGTTTGGACGAAAGAATTATTGAATCGCTCAATATCTGGACCAAGAAGCCTGACTTGAGCGGTTGGCAAAGAATCGTTACGCGCGTTAAGGAGCCTGCAGGCGTGACGACAATTGCGATTGTCGGTAAATATGTTGATCTGACAGAGAGTTACAAGTCGCTTGCCGAGGCTTTGACGCATGGCGGCATCGGCAATAACTGCCGGGTGCAGTTGCAGTATGTTGATTCAGAGGCTCTGGAGCGGCACGGTGTTGGCTCGACGTTTGATGATGTCGACGGTATCCTGGTCCCGGGTGGTTTCGGCGAGCGTGGCAGCGAGGGGAAGATTGCTGCGATTACTCATGCCAGGGAAAACAAGATCCCCTTCTTTGGCATCTGCCTTGGTATGCAGATGGCCGTGGTCGAGTTTGCGCGTTCGGTCTGTAAAGTCGAGGAAGCCTATTCCAGTGAATTCAAGGAAGACGCCAAGAACCCTGTCATTCACATCATGGAAGGGCAGAAGAAGGTCAAGGGTAAAGGCGGCACAATGCGTCTTGGAGCCTATCCCTGTTCTTTGCAGGAGAAGACTCTGGCACGCAGAATTTATGGCCAGAAAGATATCGGTGAGCGCCATCGTCATCGTTTCGAATTCAATAACGCCTACCGCGAAGCGCTGGAAAAATGCGGGCTGGTCCTTTCCGGAGTTTATACGGAAGAGAACCTCGTCGAGATTGTCGAGATTACTGATCACCCATGGTTCCTCGGTTGCCAATTTCATCCTGAATTCAAATCACGGCCAATGGCTCCTCACCCACTCTTCGAGTCTTTTGTTGGCGCATGTTTCAAGGCCAGCAAAGGTCAGGATGGTCAATGAATAAAATACTTTCAGCGGGATCTGTAAAGATTGGTGGGGACAACCCTCTGGTGGTGATCGCTGGTCCCTGCGCCATAGAGAGCCTTGAGCATACCTTGCGCATGGCCAGGGCTTTACGCGAGATTGCCGAGCGTGTCGGTGCCAGCCTTGTTTTTAAGGCCTCATACGACAAGGCCAATCGGACGTCTGTTAAATCCTATCGCGGCCCCGGTATCGTAGAGGGGCTGAAAATTCTGCAAGCGGTTAAGGAAGAGACCGGTCTGCCAGTCATCTCCGATGTTCATGATGTTACTCAGGTTAAAGCAGCGGCCGAAGTCCTTGATATCATGCAGATCCCGGCATTCCTCTCTCGCCAGACAGATTTGCTGGTCGCTGTGGGTGAGACTGGCCGTATCGTTAATATCAAGAAAGGCCAGTTCCAGGCTCCCTGGGATATGGAAAATGCTATTGGCAAGGTTCTCTCCACCGGTAACGATAAGATCCTGTTGACCGAGCGTGGCGCTTGTTTTGGCTATAATAACCTGGTGAGCGACATGCGCTCTCTGGTGATCATGCGTCAACTTGGCTATCCGGTGGTTTTTGATGCAACCCACTCTGTGCAGTTGCCTGGTGGTGCCGGTTCCGCCTCTTCGGGCCAACGTGAATTTGTGGCGCCACTCTCACGTGCTGCTGTTGCCACGGGGATTGATGCTCTTTTCTGGGAAGTTCATGACAACCCCGAAAAGGCTCTATGCGACGGCCCGAACAGCCTGTCCCTTGACTCTGTTGAGGCCTTGTTGCGTACTATGCTGTCTCTTGATGAAATCGTCAGGTCATAAATGAATAAATATGCAGAAATTATTGAGGCGGCCCGCAAGGTCGTTCAGATAGAGGCCGATGCGGTCGAAGCTTTGGCTGCCCGTCTGGATGATCGCTTTGCACGGGCGGTAGAAATGATCCTTGCCTGTACCGGCCGCGTCGTAGTGACCGGCATGGGTAAGTCCGGTTTGATCTGCCAAAAAATGGCCGCGACCATGGCTTCGACAGGGACTCCCGCTATTTTCCTGCATCCCGCCGAAGGTGTACACGGCGATTTGGGGATGTTGATGAAAGGTGATGTTGTTGTTGCCGTTTCCAACTCCGGTGAGACCGAGGAAATTACCCGTATTCTACCTATTATCAAGCGTATGGGGCTCCCTCTGGTGGCAATGGCTGGTAACTCTGCCAGCACCTTGGCCCGGGCCGGAGATGTCTTTCTGGATATTTCCATTAAGGAAGAAGCCTGCCCCCTGCAGCTGGCGCCAACAGCGAGTACGACGGTCACCCTGGTTATGGGGGATGCCCTTGCTGTTGCTTTGCTCTTGCAACGTGGTTTCCGGGAAGAAGATTTTGCTCTTTTCCACCCTGGCGGTGCGCTGGGGAAGCGTTTGCTTTTGCGAGTCGAAGATCTGATGCATGTCGACGACTCTGTACCGACAGTTCTCGCCGGCACTCCTTTGAAGGATGCACTCTACGTCATCTCCAGTAAAAAATTGGGGATTACCGGTGTTGTAGATGAACAGGGCGACCTGCTTGGAGTCTTCACAGATGGTGACCTGAGACGTAAGATAGAGCAGGGCATAGAAGTCCTTAACCTCCCCATTTGTGAACTTATGGGTGGCAAGCCAAAGCGTATTTTGCGTACGAATCTGGCGGCCAAGGCGTTGCAACTGATGGAAGAACACAAGATTACATCACTCTTTGTTTTTGAGTCGGATGAAGAACAGAAGCCGGTCGGTATTATTCACTTGCATGACTTGCTCAAGGCCGGAGTGATCTGATGGTTTCAGACTTTGCCACAATCAAACTGCTGCTTCTCGACGTTGATGGCGTCATGACCGACGGACGTATCACCTATGATAACAACGGTGGTGAACTGAAGTCTTTTGATGTCAAGGATGGCCACGGTCTTAAACTCTTGCAAAGAGCGGGTATCGAGGTTGGCATCATTACCGGCCGCCAGTCGGCGGTCGTTGCCCGCAGGGCTGCAGAGCTAGGTATTGAACTGGTTTATCAAGGTGTGAAAGACAAGCTTGTTCCTTTCCATGAAATTCTTGAAAAGCTTAGGATCGCACCTGAAGAAGTTGCTTATGTCGGCGATGATGTCGTTGACCTGCCGGTTATGAGGCGGGTCGGTTTTGCAGTAACTGTTGCCGATGCTGTTGAAGACGTGAAGCCTTTTGCTGACCTTGTCACGACTCGTGACGGGGGGCGGGGGGCGGTCCGGGAAGTCTGTGATTTCCTTCTCAAGAAATCAGGCCGCTGGGCAGCTGTAGCCAATCGTTATTTCGAAGATTAGTCTCCCATACAATTCTCATGCCAAAGCTTTATATTGCGCTTTACAGTAAATATCCTCAAGTGTATACTTGTCCCTGCCCATGAGCTATCTAAAACCCCGTAATTTTCTGCTCGTTCTGGCCTTGATTCTGGCCCTGGCGCTGCTGGTCCTGATCGCCATGCGTTACAGTCCTGAAAGCCAGTTGGAAGCAGTTGTAAATTCTTTACCCAAGGGAATTGATGTGTCTCTGGAGGATATTGACTATACTCATATAGAGGATGGCAAACCGCGCTGGAGGCTGGTGTCTAGCCAGGTGGAACGAAGGGCGGATTCAGGCATCCTGGGGCTTGCTGAGCCTGAATTGAATTTTTTTGATGAACAGGGTGAGCCTGCAGGCTCCGTTCATGCGGTTAAGGGCGAACTCAGCAGTGATTATCAAGTTGTTAAGCTGCGCGGTGATGTTTTTTTGCAGCACGTCGGTGGGTATACGCTTCAGACGGAAAGCCTTGATTACGATCATGCTACGCAAAAAATGACGACCGATGCAGATGTTCTTATGGTCGCCGACGGTATGCGCCTTGAAGGTAAAGGGATGGCTGTTTATCTGCAAGAGAAGCGTTTACAGTTACACGCCGATGTTAAAGGCTTTCTCGATCCGGGAAAAATGAATTGACCATGACTATGAACAAAATCGTTATTATCTTTATCTCCCTGATGCTTCCCTTGTTCGCTCAGGCCGCCCCAGAGTTTTCGTCTGAAAATCGAGGCCCGGTTGAAGTGACATCCGACCGCCTTGAAGTTGACGATTTGGCTCAAACGCTTGTTTTTATTGGTAACGCCGTTGCCACACAGGATGATGTTACGATTCACGGTAACCGTTTGACGGTAAAGTACACGGGTGAAAAACGTGAGATCGAAAAAGTTGTTGCCGAGGGGTCTGTTCGTATCCTTCAAGGGAATCGGGTTGCGGTGGGTGAGCGAGCCGTTCTGTATCACCTTGAAGAGCGCATTGTTTTGACCGGGTCTCCAGAGGTTCGTGACGGTGATAATTTTGTCAAGGGCCAGGAGATTACAGTTTATTTGAATGACAAACGAAGTGTTGTCACGGGTGGTGCAGGCGGTCGGGTGAAGGCGGTTTTTTCTCCCAAAACGGAGGAAAAACCTTGAATCATCTGTTGGCTGCACGCGGCTTGTCAAAAAGTTATAAAGACAGGCAGGTGGTTTCATCTGTTGACCTGGATTTGAAGTCCGGGGAAGTGGTTGGCTTGCTTGGTCCGAATGGCGCCGGGAAAACCACCTCTTTTTACATGGTCGTAGGCCTGGTCCGCCCTGAACAGGGTGAGGTTTTCCTGGATGATGAGAACTTAACCTCACTGCCTATGCACCAGCGGGCACGAATGGGAATTTCCTACCTGCCTCAGGAAGCGTCGGTTTTTCGCAAGTTGACAGTTGCTCAGAATCTTATGGCGATTCTTGAAACAACAGGAAAGTCAGTACAGGAACAGACTGAGCGCAGAGACCAGTTGCTCGCGGATTTCCGCCTGACGCATGTTGAAAAATCTTACGGTTATGCTCTCTCCGGCGGTGAGAGACGTCGCGTGGAGATTGCCCGGGCCCTGGTTCTGGAACCAAGGTTTATATTGTTGGACGAGCCTTTTGCGGGCATTGATCCGCTTGCAGTCTTGGATATCCAGGAAATTATTACTGAATTGAAGAAACGCCAGATCGGAGTCCTGATTTCTGATCATAACGTTCGCGAGACACTCGGTGTTTGTGATCGTGCCTATATACTTAATGAAGGTAAAGTGTTGGAGCACGGCACGCCTGATGAGATCGCACAGAGTCCTAAAGCCCGGGCGATTTACCTGGGTGAGAAGTTCCGTCTTTAACTGAGGAACAAAGAGATAATAAGTTTTTTTGTGCAGAGCTTGACCTGAGGATGCTGCTTTCCATTATGATGGTGATATGGCTTTAGAAATAAGACAACAACTTAAGCTTAGTCAGCAACTGGTTATGACGCCACAGCTGCAACAGGCGATCAAGCTGTTGCAATTGTCGCGCATGGAGCTGATGGATGTGGTGCGCGAGGAGCTTGAGGAGAACCCTGTTCTTGAGGAAGGCCAGGAAACTCCGGACGAGAAGACTCCAGGCGAGGAAGAACAGGCCGCTGCTGATGCACAGTCGCAGGAAACCACCCAGGAAGCAGAGGGTGAAGGCGACGGCATGGCGGATATTGACTGGAAGACTTATCTGGAAAGCTACAGCCTTGGCGGAACGACTGCAGACAGTTATGAAGACGATGATGATCGTCCTTCCTATGAGAACCTCCTGACCAAGAAAACTTCGCTTGCCGATCACCTTATGTGGCAGCTCAACCTCTCCCGTCTGGAAAACCTGGAACGCGCCATTGCCGGTGAGATTATCGGTAACCTGGATAATGATGGTTACCTCCATGTCTCGGTCGAGGAGCTGGCCGAGCATGCAGCCTGCACAACAGAAGTGGTCGAAAGGGCTCTTTCCGCGGTCCAGGATTTCGATCCTCCCGGCGTTGCCAGTCGCAATCTGCAGGAATGTCTTCTCAAGCAGATTGATCTGCTTGAGATGTCAGAAGACCTTGTCGGAGTTATCCTGAGGGATCATCTGGAAGAATTAGAAAATCGGCGCTACCAGGTTATCGCCAGGAGTCTCCAGGTGCCCTTGGAGGACGTGTTTGCTGCCGCCAAGTTTATCAGCAGTCTCGATCCTCGACCGGGCAGTCAGTATGGTCAGGACGATGTTCACTATATCGTTCCGGATATCTTCGTCTACAAAATCAGTGATGAATTTGTTGTTGTCCTGAATGATGAAGGACTGCCCAACCTTCGCATTAACTCCTTTTACCGTAACGCGCTCTCCGGTTCAGCTCAGCTTGATGCAAAAGCCGGTGAGTATATTCAAGAGAAGTTGCGCGGCGCGCTCTGGCTGATCAAGAGCATCCATCAGCGACAAAGGACGATCTTCCGTGTCACCAAGAGTATCGTCAAATTCCAACGTGAGTTTTTTGAGCGTGGTGTCGATCACCTCAAGCCACTGGTCTTAAGAGATGTTGCTGAAGATATCGAAATGCACGAGTCTACGGTAAGCCGTGTTACGACCAATAAGTACGTACAGACACCACAAGGCCTCTTTGAACTTAAATACTTTTTTAACAGCGGTATCAATACGACCGGAGGTGATTCTGTTGCTTCGGAAAGTGTGAAGAGCAAGATCAAGGAACTCATTGCCGAAGAGAATACCCGCAAGCCTTATTCAGACCAGAAGATTGTTGACCTCCTGCGCGATCAAGGGATTGATATTGCTCGCCGGACGGTGACCAAGTATCGTGAGATGCTGGGTGTTGGTTCGTCGACACAAAGAAAAAGACTCTTTTGAGCTTGTCTAATTCCCGAAGTGGGCCTCTTAATCCAAGCTTTGGGATGGTTTTCTGCAAACCAGCGGGTATAATTGTTCACACATGGTCTTGTTGATAACCTTTAACCAGGAGGTTCGAAATTATGCGCATAAATGTGACCTTTCGACATATGGAAACGAGTGAGCCCGTACGTAATTATGTTGAAGAGAAACTAATAAAGGTCAAGAAATATATTGATGAACCTGTTGATGCGCAGGTTGTCCTCTCAGTAGAGAAAAAAATTCGACACAAAGCGGAAGTTTCTCTCGGCGCCAAAGGGATTACAATCAAGGCCTCCGAAGAAACCTCGGACATGTATGCGGCAGTTGACGGTGTTTTGGATAAGCTGGATCGTCAGTTGAAACGTTACAAGGATAAGATCAAGAAGCACAAGCCGCTCAGTGGACGGGAGCGGCGAGTGGAGAAAACAATTTTCACAGCAGAGAGTATCGATGAGGGTCACGACGAGCCGAGTATCATTAAATCGGACAGTTTTCATGTGAAGCCGATGTCCGTTGACGAAGCAGTCATGCAGATGGATCTGCTTGATAAGGAGTTTCTGGTCTTCACAGATTCGTCTTCGGATGAGATTAATGTTGTGTATCGTCGCAAAGATGGTAATTATGGCTTGATTGTCCCTCAGTCCTAGGGCATTCTTTACAGCAGGCGGCTATTGTCGCCTGCTGTTGTATTTTCTAACACTTTGACTAATCAGGTTAATCGTGAAATGAAGATTTCGGAGTTGCTTGATCCTGCGGCGATCGTCGCAGATTTAAACGGAACGGGTAAGAAAGACGTTTTGGCAGAGTTGACAGATGCTCTGTTGAAGGCTGATTCGAGCCTCGTCCGTGATGATGTTCTGAAAGTCCTGATGGAGCGGGAACGTCTCGGCTCAACGGGGATTGGAGATGGTGTCGCAATCCCTCACGGCAAGTTGAAGGATATTGACCGCCTCCTGATTTCCTTTGGCTTGAGCCGGCAGGGGGTCGATTTTGATTCCATGGACGGTAAGCCTGCGCACCTTTTCTTCCTGCTGGTTGCTCCAGAAGAGTCTGTTGGCGTTCATCTGAAGACTCTGGCGCGCATTTCAAAGTTGCTGAAGAGCACTGCGGTGCGTGAGCGCCTGCAGTCAGCTGTTGACAGCTCTGAGATTCACAAGATTATTGCTGAAGAGGAAGAACAACTCTAAACGGTTGAATTGATGCCCCGTCTGAGTATCTCAGAATTGCTGTCAGAGACGGAGGCCGGGCTTGATCTGGAGTTGTTAGCCGGAAAGCGTGGCCTGAGCCGTTTTGTTCAGGTCCCCAGAATTCAGAAACCCGGACTGGCCCTGGCGGGTTATACCAAGAACCTTCATCCCGACCGTATCCAGGTTCTTGGCGCCACAGAACTTAGCTACCTGTCAGAACTGATACAACGTGATTCAGAAAAGGCAGAAGATCACATCGCACAGCTCTGTGCTCTCGATATCTGCTGTCTTATCATCACAAAAGGTTTAGCCCCCCCTGAAAACCTCCTGCGCGAAGTTGAAAGCCACAATATTCCACTACTGCGCAGTCATCATCAAAGTTCAACCTTTATCTCCCTGCTGACCCAGTACCTTGAAGAGCGCTTGCTTGCCCAAACCAGTGTGCATGGAGTCCTTGTCGATGTGCTGGGCATCGGTGTCCTTCTCCTGGGAAAGAGCGGCATCGGCAAGAGTGAATGTGCTCTTGATCTAGTGATTCGTGGTCATCGCCTCGTTTCAGATGATGTGGTGAAAGTTCGCTTGAAATTGCCTGCTGTCCTGTTTGGTGAAGGCAACGATCTGCTGCATTATCATATGGAAGTTCGCGGCCTTGGTATCATCAATATCAAGCATCTGTTCGGCGTTGCCGCAATTCGTGAGCGCAAGAAGATTGATCTCGTTATTGAACTTGTCGAATGGCAGGATGGTCATGAATATGATCGTCTCGGTCTGGAACAAAGCACTTATGAGCTGCTCGGAGTGAAGTTGCCTTTGCAAATCCTCCCGGTGCGCCAAGGCCGGAATATCACGACCCTGGTCGAGGTCGCTGCCCGCAACCAGTTGCTCAAGGAGATGGGCTATCACAGTGCCATTGAGTTCGAAGAACGCCTGGAACAACGTATGGCTGAAACGGCCCGCATCCACGCTCAATCAATTATTGGGGATAACCTCGAATGAAGCGTCAACTGGTTGTGATCACCGGCCTGTCCGGCTCTGGTAAAAGTACCGGAGCAAGGGCTCTCGAAGACGCCGGTTTTTTTGTCATTGATAACCTCCCTCTTGTCATGCTCCCGGATTTCCTCTCTTTGACGGATCATGGCTATGAAAAAGTTGCCACCGTCGTTGATGCCAGAAGCTCTGATTTTCTGGGTGACTGCAATGAGGTCTTGAATCGTATCAAGGCAGAGGGCCACGAGGTTGAAGTCCTCTTTTTTGAAGCCACCGATCAGGATCTGGTGAAGCGTTTTTCCGAGACCCGTCGCCGTCATCCCCTGGTTCAGAAGGAAGGGATCCTCTCTGCCATCAAAAGAGAGCATAAAATTATGTCAGAGCTTCGCAGCCTGGCGACAATTATTCTCGACTCTTCGGGGTTGACGGTTCACCAATTGCGACAAAGGGTTTTGGCAGCGGTTCTTGGTTGTGATGATCATGAAGGCCAATTGAGCCTGCAGGTGCAGTCCTTCGGTTTTCGCAATGGCTTGCCCCTGGGCGCTGATCTTGTTTTTGATGTGCGTTTTCTCGACAATCCCCATTTTGTTGAAGAGCTGCGTCCCAAGACCGGACTGGACGCTGATGTGAGTGATTATGTCTTGAGTCAGTCAGACTACAAGACTTTTCTCGTCAAATTAAAGGATTTACTGTTCTTCCTTCTGCCTCGTTATAGACAGGAAGGGAAGACCAGTTTGACAATTGCTATTGGATGCACCGGCGGCCGTCACCGAAGTGTCGCTATCGCGGAAGACCTTGGTCCCTACCTGCTCGGAACCGGTTGTAATGTGCAGGTAAATCATAGAGACGTCGGTAAGGGTGACTCATGATCGGTTTGGTTGTTGCGACTCACGGTAATCTTGGCGCGGAACTGCTGGCTTCTGCGCAGATGATTATAGGTCCGGTCCTGAATGCTCGCTCTGTGAGTATCAACCAGGAGAACTCGATGGAAGATATCCGTGATGCCATTGACCAGGCCGTTAAAGAGGTTGCCTCGGATGAGGCCGGAGTTATCATTGTTACGGATATGTTTGGTGGCACGCCTGCCAATGTCAGCATGACCTTTCTCGAGCCTCAGTCCGTAGAGGTCCTGACCGGTGCCAACCTGCCAATGTTACTGAAATTCTTTAACAGTCAGGAGAACCTCGGATTGGATGAGTTAGCGGGGATCCTCAAGTCATATGGTCAGCAGAGTATCGTTTTGGCCAGTGAGTATTTGAAAAGGTAGCTGCCTGTTGAACAGGTGATCGGACAGGAGTGAGCTGTAATGAGTATCGTTCTGGCGCGTATTGACAGTCGTCTGGTGCATGGGCAGGTTCTGGAAGCCTGGGTCCCGTATGTCAATGCCGATTGCATTGTGGTCGCCAATGATGACGTCGCTACCACATCGTTTCAATGCATGGTTATGCAGGCCGCAGTCCCGAGTTCAATTAAATTGATCATCGGGACCCTTGAGGAAACAGCTTGTATTCTCAGCTCTGCCGAGTTGCTCAGAAAGCGGGTCCTCTTACTGTTTGCCACCTCGGGTGATGCGCTCAAGGTCCGTACTCTGGGTGTTGAATACCCAAAGCTTAATCTTGGCAACATGCACTCGAGTGATGGTAAGGATCGTTACACCTGCACCATCGCACTTGATCATGAGGATATCGAAAAACTGCAAGAGATCGAGATGCAGGGAGTCAAGATCGTTTCTCAATGTGTTCCTGCTGATCGTGAGCAGGGCTGGCAGAAGCTGATACGTTCCGGAGGACGGTAAATGGTCATTGCTGATTACCTGCTGGCCGGGCTGGTGGCTATGTTGACCGGACTCGACCGGGTTGCCCTGGTGCAGGTTATGATATCGCGACCCCTGGTCGCTGCCCCTTTAACCGGGCTGGTCCTCGGTAACCCTCTGTTGGGACTCGAAGTCGGGATGTTGCTGGAGCTGCTCTGGCTGGGTCGTTTGCCCGTGGGGGCTGCTATCCCTCCAGATGACACCCAGGTGGCGGTTGGCGCGACTGTGCTGGCATTCAGTATGGGACAAATGCTTGGCTTGGGCGGAATGCCGATGGTGATTCTGGCCGTTCTGGTCGCTATTCCTCTCGGTAAGTTTGGCCAGATCTTTGATCGGCTGGCGCGCAACGTCAATGACCGTCTTGCTGTTGCTGGATTGAAAGCACTCGGTAGTGGCAATACCAATGGCCTGGAGCGTCGCCACTTGATGGGGTTGATCAGTTTCGCCGTGTCCAGTCTGGCTACGGCCTGTGTCATCGTATTGATCGGCAGCGTGGTTCTGTTTTACACTGCCCCACAGCTGATCGGAGCGGTCAGGGATACCGGTCTGAGCCTGCAGTACAGTCTGATTATAGTCGGAGCGGCATCATTGCTCGGTACGATCAACGTCAATCGCAGTATCTCTCTTTTTTGTGCTGCCTTCTCCGGGACCCTTCTGGTCCTGTGGATGAGGTGAGAGGATGAAATCACCACGCCTCTCATGGCTGACGTTTCTCAGAGTCTATTTTCGATCTTTCCTTTTACAGGCCAGCTGGAACTTCGAAAACTTGCAGAACCTGGGTTTCTTTTACCTGGTTTTGCCCGGGTTACGCAGTATCTACGGGGATGAGCTTTCTACGGACGTGCAGCAGCGTCAGGTGACTTATTTTAATACCCATCCTTACTTTGCACCACTGATTGCGGGGACCATTCTGCGTATGGAAGAGCGCCTGCATGCGGGGGAGGACGTGGCGGTAGACCCTGATGCCTACAAAAAAATGGTTATGGCTCCTTTTGCTGCGATGGGCGATGCCCTCTTCTGGGGTGGCGTTCGTCCCCTCGCGGCACTCATTGGCCTGCTGCTTGCGAGTCAGGGCTCACTCTGGGCTCCGGTGGTTTTTCTGATCCTCTTCAACCTGCCGCATTTGTTTTTTCGCGGGGCCGGACTGGTCCTGGGCTACGTACAGGAGCTGAGAGCGATAGAAACGATACATAAATGTCGATTGCCTGATCTGGCGATACGACTCAAGGAGTCTACTACCATACTGATAGGCGTGCTCTGCGCCTACCTGTCATTCAAGGGTTGCGAACATCAGGATATCTCCGGTGTCTGGGGTTTTGTGCTTTTGCCCGTCGTTCTACTCTTCGCCTGGTTGTCACATAAAGGAGTGACCAGCCTTTTTCTGGTTTTATTGACAACGTCCAGCTTGCTGTTGCTGGCGCTACTGTTTTGAATGTGGGGACACTATGCCGATAGAAAAAATGGAATACGAAATTGTTAATCGTCTGGGCTTGCATGCGCGTGCCGCTGCACAGCTGGTTCAGACGGCTAATCGTTTCTTGTCGGATGTGATGATTGAGAAAGATGGTAACGAAGTGAACGGCAAGAGCATCATGGGCCTTTTGATGCTGGCTGCCCCGCAAGGCTCGAAAGTAAACGTCACGGTGTCCGGTGAGGACGCTGAAGACGCAATGAAGGTCATAGGGACTTTGATTAATGACGGCTTCGGTGAAGATTGATATAGCCGAGGATACTATCCTCGTCGGCATTGCTGCAGCACCCGGGATTGCTATCTCGAGAAGTTACCTGGTTAATCGTGACCGGATGGCTGTTATTGAGCGACGCATATCTCCGGCTGAAGTTAAGCCGGAAACGGCCGCTTTCAAGGCTGCCGTGGAGAAGTCCAAATGCCAGCTCCGGGAAGTTAAGGAGCAGGCTGACAGCAAAGAGCTTTCTGAACACCTCTATATTATCGATACTCATCTGATGATTCTTGATGATGAAATGCTGATTGGTGAAACGGTCAGCCTGATTCGTGAAGATCTGATCAATGCCGAAGGCGCATTGAACAGGGTGTTGCGTAAATTGCGCCGGGTCTTTGATAAAATAAGCGACGAGTATCTGCGCGAGCGACGTTCTGATATCGACTCAATCGGAGATCGATTATTACGCAACCTGCTTGGCGAAACCCACGAATCTCTAGCTGACGTTGAAGAGCAGGTCATCGTTGTCGCTCATGATCTGTCTCCAGCAGACACGGTGCAAATGGACCGCTCCAAGGTTGTCGGTTTTGTGACGGATGTCGGCGGGCGTACGTCGCATACGGCGATCCTGGCACGCTCTCTCGGTATCCCTGCCGTCGTCGGCCTGGAAACGATTACGTCTTTACTGCCGTCCGGGTTGCCGATGATTATTGATGGCAGCACCGGTAGCGTTATTCTTAAGCCTTCACCGGAAACCTTCCGCGATTACCTGTTGCGGAAGCAGCACTACGATTACCTTGAGACTGAGCTCCTAAAATTCAGAACCCTCACTGCAGAGACGAAAGATGGTCATTCTCTGGCGTTGCGCAGCAATATCGATTTTGTGAGTGAAATTCTGCCGGCAAAAGAGCAGGGTGCCCAGGGGATAGGCCTCTTCCGAACAGAATTTCTCTTCATGTCTGGTGACGGCCCTCCTTCAGAAGATGAGCAGTTCGGTGTTTACCGCACGGCTGTGGAACAGATGGCTCCTTTCCCGGTTACGATCAGAACCCTGGATGTTGGAGGTGACAAGTTTGTTCCGGAGTTCAACCTCTCCGATGAAGTGAATCCGGCGATGGGCTTGCGTGCCATCCGATTCTCTCTCAAAGAGGTTAACCTGTTCCGGGTTCAGTTGCGGGCTATTCTCAGGGCTTCTGCGTTCGGGCCGCTTCGCATTATGTTCCCGATGATCTCCGGTGTAGCAGAGGTCCGCGCCTGTAAGCAATTCCTCGAGAGAGTACGGCAGGACTTGCTCTCCGAAGGTATTGTCTTCGGCGAAAATGTCGAAGTCGGCATCATGATTGAGACCCCTTCTGCTGTTCTGATTGCTGATTTGCTGGCAAAAGAAGTCGATTTTTTCTCGGTTGGTACCAACGATTTGATCCAGTATTGTCTGGCGATCGATCGCGGCAACGAGCATGTTGCCTACCTTTACGAGCCGATGCATCCGGCGGTGCTACAGGCTCTTTTGAGAGTTTGTCGTGCGGCAGAAAATGCAGGGATAGCGATCGGAATGTGCGGAGAAATGGCCGGTGAGCATATGTACTCCCTGGTCCTGATCGCTCTCGGCTTCAGGGAATTGTCGATGAATGCCGGTAACATCTCCCGTGTTAAACGAATCATGCGTCAGGTTGAAATTGTCGAGGTGAAACAGATTCTGGAGCGACTCCTTTCTCTGCCGACCGCCGAAGAGGTCGTTGCCGCGCTTGAACAGGAGATGCGTGATCGTTATCCTGAAGTATTCACAGAAACTCACATCTAGATTTCAGAGCAGGTACTCTACCAACTTTTACTGTTCATAATAGCTGTCGGCTGAAAAACTTGACAGATTTTGACGAAAAGAATAACGTTCCCCCTCTAAATATTTATTCTCAAGGAGTACGACTTATGGCAATGACAGATTTTCTCTTCACCTCTGAATCAGTTTCCGAGGGGCATCCGGACAAGGTCGCCGACCAGATTTCCGACGCCATCCTCGATGCAATAATCGCCGAAGACCCAAAGGCAAGGGTTGCCTGTGAGACTCTCGTAACAACCGGCATGGCAATGATCGCCGGTGAAATTACAACCAGCGCTTATGTCGACATGCCTGATATCGTGCGTCAGACCATTAAAGAGATCGGTTATGACGACTCTTCCATGGGCTTTGACTACGAAACCTGTGCGGTTTTGACCTCTATCGATCGGCAGTCTCCGGACATCTCCCAGGGTGTGTCTGAGGGTGAAGGCTTGTTTACTGAGCAGGGCGCCGGTGACCAGGGGTTGATGTTTGGTTATGCCTGCAACGAAACTCCTGAGTTAATGCCGATGCCGATTACCTTTGCACACAAGTTGACCAAGCGTCTTGCTGATGTGCGTAAAAGTGGCCTCCTGAATTTCCTGCGTCCAGACAGCAAGTCGCAAGTATCGATCCAATACATCAATGACAAACCGATCCGGGTCGACACCGTGGTCATCTCTTCGCAGCATAATCCTGATGTTACTTACGAAAACCTCAAGGAATCAATCATTGAGGAAGTTGTTAATAAAGTAATTCCTGCTGACCTACTGGATGAGAACACCAAGTATTTCATCAACCCGACTGGTCGATTTGTCGTCGGCGGCCCTATGGGTGATTGCGGTTTGACCGGGCGTAAAATTATCGTCGATACCTATGGTGGTCAGGGCTCACATGGTGGCGGTGCTTTCTCCGGCAAGGATCCCTCAAAAGTTGACCGCAGTGCTTCCTACATGGCTCGCTATGTTGCCAAGAATATTGTCGCTGCGGGCCTGGCTGACAAATGTGAAGTTCAGCTTGCTTACGCCATCGGCGTTGCAGAGCCCGTTTCGGTTATGATCAATACGTTCGGTACAGGTAAGATCCCTTCCAACGAGATTGCCCGCGTCGTGCGTGAAGAATTCGATATGCGCCCTCGTGGTATTGTCGAAACGCTTGACCTCTTGCGCCCGATCTACCGCAAGACCGCTGCATATGGACATTTCGGTCGTGAACTCCCCGAATTCACCTGGGAGCGCACTGACCGCGTCGCGTCTTTGCAGAAACTTGCCGGAATCTGATGGCGTTGAAAAGACTCTCTTGAATTAAGCGGGCGGATCGTTTTTACGGTCCGCCCGTTTGCGTCCCAAGTTTGACATATGACTCTTCCAGAACTCTCCATTATTATCCCCACACTCAACGAAGCCGAGAGCTTGCCACTCTTACTTGCGGATCTTGTCCAGCAACG